>JALVUY010000106.1 GCA_027023665.1 Methanocaldococcaceae archaeon | reverse complement strand
TCACTCAATACTATTTACATTTATTTATTTGATTATTATAATCTTAATAGTTAAGTTATTTGTAAAATATCAAAATAGTAAGTTTTTTAATAATTTAGTATTCTTAGGAGGGGTTTTATCTTTTATTTTAATTGTTTTAAAGTATAAAGGGATTCCATTACTAAATTATAATATAAGGATGGCTATAAACTCTGAGCCATTGAGATTAATATCAACTGGCTTATTAATATATTCGGGCATTGAAAATATTTTTTATTTTGCAGTAGCATTTGTTTTATTAACTCTCTTAGGATATAAAGCTGGAATTTTAATGCTCACTGTTTCATATATAATTTACAAATACAAAAATAAAATAAATTTAAAACATCTTATTTTGATATTTTTAGGGCTATTTTTAATCTTAAATATCGTTGGCTTTATAGTACTTTTAAATTCAAATCAACATTGGAAAATAGGTTTTTTAAATTTATTATGTTATAGAGCATACTTTGATTTGACTGTATTTAATAAAATTTTGGATATTAGTTCATTGTTTGGTTTAGGATATAATATAATATTAACTCCTAACGGAGAGAGCAATATAGGACAAATACTTTTTGGTTATAAGCATAATATAACAACATTAATGTTTGGTAGTGTATTCTTAGACTTTGGAATATTTAGTTTTTTATTTGCTATATTTTTAGGTTATGTTTCAAAGTATATATATAATGGAGATAAAAAACTCTATGCCATTTATGCCTCGATACTATTAACTTACTGTGAAGTAGGAATTAACTATGGCTTTTTGATTGTTTTACTTTTCTTAATATATTTAAATTCATTAGAGGTGGATTTTGATGGTAAAGTATATAGTAAAAACACAGAGAGGCTTTGAAAATATTGTTGTAAATAGATTAAAAGATTATGTTGAAAACTTTAACTATATTGTGTCACCAGATGGTTATCATGGAGTTGTAATAATTGAAAGTGAGGAAGATATTGAAGATAAAATTTTACAAATTCCAGAAGTTGAGAGATGTTTAAAGGTTTATTTTGAAACTGAGGCAGAATTTGAAAAAATAGTCAATATGGCTGAAAAAATTAAAGATTATATACAAGAAGGAGAAACATTTGCAGTTGAAACCAAAAAAAGAGGAAAACACGATTTTAATTCAATTGATGTAAATATCGTCTTGGGGGCTAAGATTAAAGATTTAACTAATGCAAGTGTTGATTTAGAGAGACCAGATAAAGTTATTCATGTTGAAATCTTTAAAGATAAGGCATACATATGTATAACTACTAAAGATAGATATAAAAAATACACAAAAGATAAAAGAAATGCAAGAGAATTATTTAAAAAAGTTGTTATTGTTCAAATGCCTTATTTAGGAGAAAAGATAGTTTGTAAAAGGTTTGGAGAGGCGATAGGTAGAGCTGCTCAAGGATTTGAGGTTAAGGAATTAATTATAGCTCCAAAAGAGAAAGTAGATGCCTATGAGTTAATGGAATTCATAAAAGGGGTTAAAATTGGGCAACATTCAAGATATGAGATTCAAAAGAGAGCATATCCATTTGAAATTTCTTTAGTTCCTGTAACTGTTCAGGATCTATATCAAGTTATTAGAGATAAGAGGAGAAATAATAGATTAATAATAATAACTGATCCAAAAGGAGAGGAAATTTCAAAAATAAAAGATAAATTATCCTATGATTTAAGAAAAAAGAAGGAAATAGTAGTATTCTGTGGTTCAAGGGAGGGAATACCAATAGGATTGTTTAGATTTGCTGATTATGTAATTGACCTAGCCCCACATATGACATTTGCTACAGAACATGCCATTCCATCTGCATTAATAGCTTTATGGAGTATATATAGTGGTGAAAAGAGTTCAGAAGACGAAGAATAAGTAATTTTTAAATTTTATAATAAAAAATGCACTGCACCCACTATGGGGTGCAGTTAAAATATACACCCTACCTACTTTGAGGTAGGGTTAGAATGATTTTTTATTATTTTTATGTTATGTTCATCTTAACTGTTATTTAATATTTTTGGTTTTTATTCTAAATCCCTTGGATCTACTAATTCTCCTTTAACAGCACAAGCTGCAGCAGTTATTGGTGATGCTAAATAAATTTCAGCATCTAAGGATCCTTGTCTTCCTCTAAAGTTCCTATTTGATGTTGAAACACAAACCTCTCCTGGCCCTAAAACTCCATACAATGAACCCATACATGCAGAGCAAGATGGATTTGTAACTACACAACCATACTTTAAGAATTTCTCAATTATTCCCTCTTTTAAAGCTTTTAAATACTCTTCTCTTGATGCAGGAGTAACTACAACTCTAACATCATCTGCTATTCCTCCATGTTTATCAATAATTTCAATAGCCATCCTTAAGTCTTCTAATCTTCCGTTTGTACATGAGCCGATAAATACTTGGTCAATTGGTCTTCCAGCGACTTCTCTTGCTGGTTTAACATTATCTACATTGTGTGGGCAGGCAAATACTGGTTCTATCTTGTCAGCCTCAATTTCATAAACTTCGGCAAATTCTGCATCTTCATCTCCCTTTATAATTTCAAATGGTCTTTCAGTTCCATGTTTTTTCATAGCCTCTTTTACATATTGAATAGTTTTTTCATCTGGCTCAATAATTCCAGTTTTACCTCCCATTTCAATAGCCATGTTAGTCATAGTCATTCTTGAGGCAATACTCATCTTCTTTACAGTTTCTCCTCCAAATTGACATGCCTTATATGTAGCTCCATCAACTCCAACTTCTCCTATAATTGATAAAATAACATCCTTTGAAGTAACGTAAGGTTGTAAATCTCCAGTAATGTTAAAGTAAATTGTTTCAGGAACTTTAAACCATAATTTACCAGTAGCAAACACGTGAGCCATGTCAGTTGAACCTATACCAGTTGCGAAAGCTCCAAAAGCTCCATGTGTGCATGTATGGCTATCAGCACCAACAACAACTTCTCCAGGGGCTATATGCCCTTTTTCAGGTAACACTTGGTGGCAAACACCTTCTCTTATATCATAGAAATACTTAATACCTTGCTCTTTTACAAACTTTCTCATTAATATATGGTTTTCAGCTGCTTTTATACTATCAGCAGGAACTTGGTGGTCAAAAAGAATAACTATTTTTTCTGGATTCCAAACTTTCTCAATTCCATACTCTTTTAATGTATTGACTGTTAAAGGTCCTGTAATATCATGGACCATTGCTACATCAATGTTTGCCATTACAATGTCTCCTGGGCTAACTTCTTTTTTCCCAGAAGCTTTTGCTAATATCTTCTCTACAATTGTCATTCCCATACTATCACCTTGTTAGCTTAGTAACAATAATTATCTGATTAATTATCATAATCATATCTTAAATATAAAAAGGTTATATCAATTTAAATTTTTTTAATATTAGTTAAAATTTGACATGTAATATGTTGAAAAATTAGAATAAATTAAAAAGGAAAATTTAGATTTTAACATAACTTATGAAATTGGATTCACTTCATTTAGTTAAATTATTCTTTTTTATTTTCTTCTTCTCTAAGTAATCTATAGAACCAAGGTTCTTCATAATTTTTTAAATCTTTAACATAAGGACAATCTTTTGGGAAAACTCCAGCCATAATACCTTCCATAACTGTTAAACATCCATGTTCAAATCTATTATTATAAACTTTGCATAATTTTGTTTTTTTATCTAAGTGTGGGCAGTAGATAACTTCTAAACCTTTTTCTGTTTTATATGCGTGTAATATACAACATCTTCCACATCTTTCACATAATTCATCTGGAAACAGCTCTTCACTTATCTTTATAACTTTATCTTTTTTGAATCTCAATGTTTTCATAGTATCTCTCCATGTGAAATATAGATATAGTGTTTTATAAAATAAAGAAAGTTTTAAAAAAGGATTTTAATGCTTATTCGCAAATATAAAAATTAGGTTAAAATAGCAATAAATAGTATAAAATAGTATATAAATTTTTTGTGGAAATAAGAAGATGTTAAAATAAAGAAAGTAGCCAGTTATAGAATGAGAGAAAGAATTTAAACCTTTTAATTTTAATATTGTTAATGATAATAATATAAATAACAATTTTTAATTCCTCGATGATGAGTAATAAAAGCTGAATTAATATGATGAACCCTTTCGGGGTATCTGAGAGGAATTAATTTTTATTTAACTTCAATTGTATATTTTTTTGAGGCTTCTTTGAATAGCATTGAAGAGGAGGCAAATTTTAAATAAAGGAGGGCTTTATCAATATCTATAATCTTTGTTGATGCTATATGAGTTATACCTAATCCTTTAAACAAATCTGGTAGAGATTGAGCAGTAGGACCTACTAAAATCTTTAGTTTAGCATTTTTAGCTCTATCTAAAACAAAATCTAAAGTGTCATTTAATAGAGTGGTTCCACTTATAAATACCGCATCCATTTTTGGAAGTAACCTATATTCAAAACTATCACTTAAAACACCATCCATTAATAGTGAGGGACTTCTCTCAAACACATATATATCGAAACTACCTGATTTTCTTAATATCTTGACGATTGGCACCATATTTCCAATAAAAGCAATTTTTTTAATGTCATCTCTATTCAAAACTAACTCAGCGGCATCACTACCATTTGCCTCAAAGTTTAAATAATATTGAGATACAGCATTTATTGCCGCTAATCCAAGAGTTCTCTCAACAATATCAAAACTATCTACCCTATTTATAAAATCTTCTAAATTTTTGTTTATATTTAAATACTTTCTATTCCCATGCCCTCTATACTCCTCCAATAGTGTCATAGCTACTCCTAACGCTTTTTTGCCATTACTTTCAATCAACACATAACTATAAGGTAAAGCAAAAGAAAAATCTAAGATTTTAAATTTATCATTTCTTTCACTCAATAAATTTAAAGCTCTCTCCTTTATTTCCTCTATTATCATAATACCACCAAATTTATTTATGTGCAAACTACTATAAAAATAAAAATTAAAAGAAAATTTGAAAGTCTTCTAAAAAAGATATTTATTCTAAATAAAATAATAAAAATAATAAACAAAATATCAATAATAAATTAGTCAAATAGCCAAACATCAATTAACTCTCCTTCATTCTTTTCTAATTCATTTTCTCTTATTATACCTAATCCATCGGCATCTAATATTGAAGTTAGTATATTAGAACCTTTAAATATTGGATAGGCTATTCTATTTTTTAATTTAACAGGTCTTAGATATAAGAAATCTGGTTCTGATACAATTTTCTCTGATAACACTGCTTTAATAATTCTCTTTCTATATGGTCTATGTATCATTTTCATTAAAAAAGGTAGCAAAAACATATAACTGCAAACTAAACATGAAACTACATTACCTGGCATGCAAAAAATAGGTTTATCATTTACTTTTCCAAATAGCATGGGCATTCCTGGCCTCATCTTAACCTTATGGAATAAAATCTCACCCAATTCATCAACAACCCTCGGTAGGAAATCCTTTTTTCCAACAGAAACTCCACCAGATGTTACAACAATATCACATTTTTCTGATGCATTAATTATTTTCTCTTTTATTTCATTAAAGTCATCTCTTGCAATTCCTAAAAATATTGGCTCACAACTTGCTTTTTTTACAATAGAAGATATTGTTTTTGAATTTATATCTTTAGTCATCTTAAATAGTTCATTACCAGTTGATAGAATTCCTACTTTTGGGATCTTATAAACTTTTATTTCTTCAATACCTAATCCTGCCAAAACTCCAATATTTCTCTCATTTATTAAAGTTCCCTTCTTTAAAATTGTTTCTCCTTTTTTTATATCACAACCCTTTTTTGAAATTCCTTCAATTCTATCAAAACTTATAACAACTACTTTATTTCTAACCCTTACTGTATTTTCAATTGGTATAACATACTTTGTATTTTTTGGAACTTTTCCTCCTGTTGCTACTAAAACACACTCGTTTCCCTCTATCACTAAATCTTTATCATCTCCAGCAAAAACTTCATCAATTAAAACATACTCATCTAAAATCTCTGTCACTGCATAGCCGTCAATATCACTTCTGTCAAACCTTGGAATATCTACATCACTTATAATGTCTTCAGCCAAGACTCTACCATAGGCATCCTCTATTTTAACATATTCAGTTTTGTTAAATCTGAATTTTTCTAAGATCCTCTCTGCCTCTTTAACTGAAATCATACTATCACCGTAATTATATTAAATTAATTTTTATCCATTAAATTAATTAAAAACCATTACCAAATGTTGTAAAAAAAATAATTAAAGACATGATACGCCTCCCTTAACGGGTTCGGCGTATCATCACAAACATTTTTTGGCTGGCTGGACTTCCTGGCTGAATTTTTTATTTTTTCTTACCTTCTTTAATTTCTTTAACCTTTTCAAATATTTGTCTTAAAGTGTCTTCATTACTTTTAGTAAATGGAAATGGTGAGGTTGTGAAAGGTTTTGCATACAAAGTCAATCCGTCAAATCTATAGAATGTTGCTCCACATTCCATTCCATCAATAACTCCAGGCAATACAACATCTGAAGCATAAGGTGTAGGTCCTGGGGCAATATCTATACAAACCATTGGAATCTCATTTAAATACTTGGCACAGTCTCTTGGTGTATGCTCAACTATACCAGCAGCCACTACTAACACAGCATCAATTTCTCTTTCTCTTAATAGGTCTGCAAATGTAAACTCTCCAGGATTGTATCTTGGATAACCTCTTGCAAAATCTATTCCGTAAGGATAACCATACATATATGAAGCAACTTGGTTGAACCCATTAACATTACAGTGCCCTCTTAAAGCTCCAATAACACATTTTGTATATTTGTTCAACTCTCTAACTAAATTTAAGACACACTCTATATTTCTATGTCCACCTCTTGATGCTGGTAATCCTAAACCACCATAAATTTTTACGAATTTAGCGTTTTTCATCCATTCAACCATTTCTTCCATAACTTCAATTGGCACTCCAGTTATCTTCTCAACGCTGTGATGTGGCTTTTTACCCCTCAATATTGTTAAGAGAGCAGAGAACAACTCATAGTCAGTGTTTGGTTTTAACTGAACATGTAAATCTGCTAACTTTGCAGTATCTGTTTTTCTTGGATCGACAACAACTATTTTTCTATCTTTTCTACCTCTTTCTCTAAAGAATCCCCTTGCAAAGACCGAATATCTACTCATGTGTCTTGGGTGAGAGTGCATTGGATTACAACCCCAGAATATGATTAAATCAGCTCTATTTTTTACCTCACCAGCAGTACAGCCAGGAAGTCCAGCCTCTTGAACACCCATTAAAGTAGGCCCGTGTCATATTGTTGAGTTTGAATCAACAACACCCCCTAAGTATTCAGCCATATGCATTCCAACTATATGTGCTTCAGCTGATGTTTCAGCTCCCATAAAGAGGAGAGGTCTCTTAGCATTAGCTAAAATTTCTGCGGCTTTATTTATTGCTTCTTCCCAGCTAACTTTTACAAACTTACCATTCTTTTTAATCATTGGTTCTCTTATTCTATGCGGACTAACAATCTCTTTAAACTTTGGAGCTCCCTCTCTACAAACATTTTTTACAATTATTTCTTGCTTTTCTTCATCATACCAAACTTCTATATCGTCACACGCCATCCCACAGACGGGACAAGTTATACCCCTAAAAACCTTCATAGCCATAAGTTTCACCCATATATCTTTTTCATAATCTCTTCAGCAGTTAATATATCGGCTTTTCCTTTAACTGGCTCAACATAGACATAACACCCCTTATAGAGTGGAGAACCCATGGATTCTGTATAGGAGAGAATAACAACATTAGCCCAAATAGACCTTGGAATAAATACAGTTCCTTCTTGTAATGAGCTATCAGGAATTGCTCTCAGAGTTATACTTGCTTTCTTATCTTCACTGATTACATTTACATACTCTGGTTTTCCAAGATATTCATAGTCATTTGGATGAATATAACAGACAGCACATTCTTTAACATATCTTTCAGTAAATTTCTCCCCTCCCTTGATGATTTCTCCTTGAACTATTGTACTTCCAGTATTTAGGAGAGCTTTAATTCCTCCATCATATTTGTAATCATCATAGCATTCATAAAGTTCTGGCTCTATAAGTCCAAGGTTTTTCTCTTTTAAAGCATACAAAACTCCTTTTGGTTTTCTGCTTATAGCATAATCTCCAATAAATTTGAGATATTCACCATAAATTGTTATATCATTTATGTTTAGGTCTTTCTCTATCCCATCAAACTCAAATCCTGGTGCAAAGAACCTTATTCTTCCACAGACCACTATTGTTCCCTTTGTCATCTCCACTCCAACAGCCCTCTCAGCATTTCCTCCAATATAGATAAATCCACCATTTTGCCTAATTCCACAGAATTGCTTAACATTTCCTTTTATAATAATCTCTCCACCTGTTATTGCCGCTCCAACATTGTTTCCAGCGTCTCCTTCAATAATAATTTTCCCTCCCTTCATACCATGCCAACTCCCTCTATAGGCAGAGCCCACATAATCTCCAGCGTTTCCGTTAATCTTTATTATACCCCCTTCCATCTCTCTACCAACCCAGTGTTTTGCATTTCCATTAACAACAATTTCCCCTCCTTTCATTTCTGAGCCAAGTTGAATTCCTACATTTCCATTTATTATAATTTTTCCAGAACTCATTTTTGAACCAATGTATTTTACTCTCTCAACATCTCCTTCAATAATGATTGTTACATCTTTTGGGTTATTTGGGCTTATTTCAACATCAAAGAACTCTGAGATTGGATATGTATTAGGACCTTGCCAAACTAAGAGAGATTCAATCTCTTCCTTACTCTTATTGGCAAATATATCTGGATTTATAACCTCTGCTTCTATTGGAATATCTGGAGTATCTTTTGGTGTTAAGATAACTTCCATGCTATTCACCTACATTTATTGGCGTTGGTTTTGTTAAATAATGCTCTGTTGTTGGATAATTGGTGAAATCAAACGTATAATACTTAAACCAATCTTTAACATCCTTAATCATTTCATTGTAGATTTCTTCGTCTGGGAATTTGGTATTACAGTAATATGTCTTTCCATCAGGTGTTGAGACTATCTTTCCATTATGAGCAACAATAATTCCTCCATTTATTGTGTATTCTGTACAAGAAAACTTCTTTTCTATTGTTTTATAGTCATTAGGATTCAACGTATCTGGGTTTATATCATAGATGGCTATATCTGCATCTGCTCCCACACCTAAATGCCCTTTCATTGGAGCCAATCCAACAGCTTTTGCAGGAGTAGCTCTTGTAATTGTTGCTATTTCAAATAAACTCATTTCTCTATCAATGTTTGGAAGATCTGTTCTTTCAGAAGCCCATTTGTGGCATTCTTTTAATAAATCCTCCCTAGCCTTTTTAGACATTAGCCATGAGATAACTTTTGGATAGTTTGTGAATGAACCCCCATAGGACTGTCTGTTGTCATAACAACCTTCCATGGATCTTTAACTCCTAACAATAATTCTAAACCCATAGCCCACTGAACACTATGCACCCCATTTTTCTTTTTGTAGATAATAGGGACTATACCAGAACCACACTCCAATTCAACATCATCATTAGACCATTTTTCTCCAGTTAATACTGCTAAATCGTAAAGATTTGGACCATCTCCAGTCATACAAATAGTTCTTCCAAAAATAACACAGCCACTATCAATAACAACATGTTTTGATTTATTTACATAGTCAATAATACCTTTTGTACCAGATTCGAAATCTTTCCATGAAGTTCCACCAAATGCATTAAACTGAACATGAGTTAAATAAATACTCTGCTCTCTCTCATAAGGAACTTTTGTCTTAATTTCTTCTTCAATTTCAACCTTTTGATTTGGTTTTATGTCTTTTGGAACTGTTAAAGTTTCTCTTGCAATTTCCCAGTTTCCTGGATGACCTAAACCATTGGCATGAACATGTATTGACATTGGATACCCAAGCATTTCATTAACTTCTGCTAATCCTCTAATAATTTCTCTTGGAGTAACTTCAAAATGCAAATTTGGCTCATCTAAGGAATAGATATTTAAACCCCAACCCCAGTTCTCTACACCAGCAGGATTTACACACTTAATCCCAAAACATTTATGGGTTTTGAGCATCCACGCAACATAGGCGGCGGTTTTCTCAATATCTCCTTCTTTTAAATACCTCATAACAAACCAATTGTTTCCAAGCATTAGGTATGCACATTTATTTAAAATAGGGACGTGCTTTAGCTCTTCATGAGTGTGTTTTGCGAGCATTGGAGGAGTAGCGGCTTCGCAAACAGTTGTATAACCCATTATTGTGTATTTATAACCCATAGCATAGCTTGAAGGTACGATATTTCCAGAACCGCTGTGAGTTATTTCAGTTTTTTTCACAATATGTTTGTGTTGTAACTCAGGACACATCAATCTACCGTGTGTAACTTTAGGTCCAGCAACATGAGTGTGAGAATCAACACCTCCAGGCATTACGGTTTTGTTTGTAGCATCAATAACTTTAGCATCTTTCAGTTCATTTGAAGATAGTTCCTCAACAATCTTCCCATCTTTAACAAAGATATCCATTTTTTCTCCATCAATCCCATTCATTGGGTCAAATACATATCCATTCTTTATTACAAGATACATAATATCACCAAGAATCTAATTTTGGCAAGATGAGCAGATAGTCTCATTACCTTTTTGTATAAATGGCTCTTTGCAAATTTCACACAATTTTATAGATTTTTTTTGTTTGGTTGGGACGAGAATATCAACAAACTCATAAGAATAGACATCTTCCCCAGCTTCAATAATTTCTAAAATAACATCATCATGTGGAACTTTCTCAATGTTCAGATACCAGGCATGAAGTTTTGGATATTTGACAGTTTTTTTAGGGTCGAGAATTATTCTAACTCCTTTTATAATTTCTCCTTCTCTTCCCCATTTATTTACAGTTACCGCCATCTTTCCAGTGTCATTGATTTTTAATCTCTTATTTCCTGTTGTACATCTTCCAAGAATTTGAAAAGCATCAGGAACACAATTGTAGGTTTCACAGATGGCATAAACTCTGTCATTTTCACCAATATTGAGGATTTTCTTAGCCAAATTAAACATGAAGATTCCAATTAAAACTCCTGGACTTAAACAACCATGAAAATCAATGACTCTTTCAATATCTTCCCGTGTAATCCCATCAAGTTTGTTAGCTATAGAGTTTATAATATCCATACAGATATCACCGAGTTAATTAAAATTAGTTACGTAACTAATTATAGTTACATAATTTCATTTTTTAGTAATATCCAAACATAATGTAGTTGATTATCTTATATATATAAGTTATGACTTATGATTAAGACAAAAAATATTTATTTATGATAGTTTTCATAATTTAATATTTAGTAACTGAAATAAAAAACATATAAAGATCTAAATATTTTAATTATTAGTGTTTCTTTTAGGGGTGGTATCTTGCAACAGATAAAAGAGGTTTATAATGGTGTTATAACAATCTCAAGAAATGGTTTTGAAAAGAGGGAGTTAATATGGAATGATTACCTATGTGTTGGTTGTGGTATCTGCTATGACATCTGCCCAACAAAGGCAATTGTGTTGGGTCCTTTAGGAGCAATAGCCAAAGGTCTCATTGAAGCTCCAAAGTTAGATATTGATGAAAAAAAATGTGTTTTATGTGGTTTATGTGCCGCATCTTGTCTATTTGACGCATTAGATTTAAAAATCAATGGAAAATCAATAAAAGAAGATGAAAGATATCCAAAGATTAAGAGGAAGAGTATCAAAATATATCAAGATAAATGTGTGTTATGTAGGCAGTGTGAGATGGT
>JALVUY010000105.1 GCA_027023665.1 Methanocaldococcaceae archaeon | reverse complement strand
TAATTGCTCTATCCTATGATGTTATTGGAGATTTAGTAATTTTACAAATATCTGATGAAATTGATGAAAAAACAAGAAAGGAGATTGGAGAAATTGCATATAAATTAATTCCATGTAAAGGAGTTTTTAGAAGAAAAAGTGAGGTTAAGGGAGAGTTTAGAGTTAGAGAGTTGGAGCATTTGGCAGGGGAGAACAGAACTTTAACACTACACAAAGAAAATGGCTATCGCTTATGGGTTGATATTGCAAAAGTTTATTTCTCTCCAAGGTTAAGTGGTGAAAGAGCAAGAATTATGAAAAAAGTTAATTTAAACGATATAGTTGTTGATATGTTTGCTGGAGTTGGACCCTTTTCAATTGCGTGTAAAAACGCTAAAAAAATATATGCTATTGATATAAATCCAGATGCCATAGAACTTTTAAAAAGAAATATAAAATTAAATAAATTAGAGCATAAAATAATTCCTATATTGAGCGATGTTAGAGATGTTGAAGTTAGGGGAAATAGAGTTATAATGAACCTACCAAAATACTCCCATAAATTTATAGATAAAGCATTAGAAATAGTAAATGAGGGAGGAGTTATACATTACTATACAATTGGCTCTGATTTTGGCGAGGCAATAAAGTTATTTGAAAAAAAATGTGATTGTAAAGTTTTAGAAAAGAGAATTGTCAAAAGTTATGCTCCAAGAGAGTATGTTTTAGCTTTAGACTTTAAAATTCTTAAAAAATAAAGTTTAGGGATTTTTATGTTAAGTTGGGTGGAAAAGTATAGACCAAAATCTTTAAAGGAAGTTGTTGGAAATGAAAAAGTCAAAGAAAAATTAAAAGCATGGATTGAAAGTTATTTAAAAGGAGAAAAACCAAAACCAATTTTATTAGTTGGTCCTCCCGGCTGTGGAAAAACTACAATGGCTTATGCTTTGGCAAATGATTATGGCTTTGAAGTTATTGAGTTAAATGCGAGTGATAAAAGGAGTGGTTCAGTAATAAAAAGAATAGTAGGACATGCGGCAACATCATCATCAATATTTGGAAAAAAATTTTTAATTATCTTAGATGAAGTTGATGGAATTTCAGGAAAAGAAGATGCTGGTGGAGTTTCTGAACTAATAAAAGTTATAAAGAAGGCAAAAAACCCAATAATTTTGACAGCAAATGATGCATATGCTACATCTATAAGAAATCTCCTACCTTATGTAGAGGTTGTTCAACTAAATCCATTAAATAAAACTGACGTATATAAAGTTTTAAAGAGGATTGCTGAAAAAGAGAAACTTAATGTAGATGAGAAAACATTAAAAATGATAGCCCAAAGATCCGCTGGAGATTTGAGAAGTGCTATAAATGACTTAGAGGCATTGGCTTTGTCTGGAGATTTAAGCTATGATGCTGTTCAAAAACTACCAGATAGAAATAGAGAGGCAAATATTTTTGACGCTCTAAGGATAATTTTAAAAACTACTCACTATGGAATTGCTACAACTGCCTTAATGAATGTGGATGAAACTCCAGATGTTATAATTGAATGGATTGCTGAAAATGTTCCAAAGGAGTATGAAAAGTTGGAAGAAATAGATAGGGCTTTTGAATATTTATCTAAGGCGGATAGATACTTAGGTAGAGTGATGAGAAGACAAAATTACAGTTTTTGGAAGTATGCAACGACATTAATGACTGCAGGAGTTGCCCTATCAAAAGATGAGAAATATAGAAAATGGACACCATACAGTTATCCAAAAATATTTAGATTATTAACGCAGACAAAGGCAGAGAGGGAGATATTAAATAAGATATTAAAGAAAATTGGAGAGAAAACCCATGCTTCATCAAAAAGAGCAAGGTTTGACTTACAAATGCTAAAAGTAATTGCTAAAGAAAATCCATCTATTGCCGCCGATTTAGTAGATTACTTTGATATAAATGAAGATGAGTTGAAAGTTTTAGTAGGAGATAAATTAGCGTCTGAAATATTAAAAATATTGAAAGAAAAGAAAAAATTAGAAAGAAAAAAGAAAAAAGAAGAATTAAAAGAAAAAGCTAAAAAAGAAAAAGAAGAGGCAAAAAAGGAAACAGAAGAAATCAAAGAAACTATAGAAACTCAAATAGAAGAAGAAATAGAGATTAAAAAGGATATGGATATAAAAACAGAGGAGAGAATAGAGACAAAAGATGAAATATATAGGGAAGATAAAACAAAAACAGAAATAAAAGAAGATTCAAAAGAAACTCCTAAGGAATCTAAAAAAGAGAAAAAAACAGAGAAGAAAAAGAAAGAAGAGAAAGGGAAACAATTAACTTTAGATGCTTTCTTCAAATAACTATAACAGACACCATTTCCAAAATGGAATAACTTTAACTTTAATATCTTCTTTAATAACATCTTCATAATCAAAAGTTATTAAAATTAAGTTATTACAATTTAACTTTTTTCCAATTTTAACAAATTTTTTAATTTCTCTATCATAATTATCAAAGTTTAAATCATAACAAACATTTATTAAACATTTTATTTCTTCATCCTCTTTAATTAAAAAATCAACCTCTCCTATTGTGTCTTCGTAATAAAATATGTTTTCATTTTCAACATAACCCCTTCTTCTCAGTTCAACGAAAACAGCATTTTCCAAATACTTTCCCTTATCCATCGAATGTTTAATGTCAAAAATTCTAATAAATCCATTATCAATAATATATGGTTTAGATAAACTTTGATTTATCTCCTTCAAACTGTAAGAGAACTTTTTTAATGGAAAAACAAAATAACAATCATTGAGATACTCTAAATACTCATATAACGTATTTTTACTGACTTTTATTCCTATTGATTTGAAATAATTAACTA
>JALVUY010000104.1 GCA_027023665.1 Methanocaldococcaceae archaeon | reverse complement strand
AAAAAAATCTAAAAAAAATAAAATTAAAAGATACATTGCTGGATGTGTCTCAGCCTATCCAGAAATTATATTAAATGAACTAAATGTAGATGGAGTTATAGTTGGAGAAGGTGAAATAACTACTCCAAAAATTATAGAGGGAGATGAAGAAGGTTTAGCATACAAAAATGGAGATGAAATTGTAGTAAATTATCCAAAAGAAAAACCAGATTTAAATCATCCAATTCCTTTAATACCAAAAGACATTGGACAGCAGTGGATTAGAGGGGCTAATGTTTATATAGAAACACACAGAGGTTGTTTAGGAAATTGCACTTTTTGTCAAGTTCCAAAATTTTTTGGAAAGAAAATTAGAAGTAGAGAAGTTGAAGATGTTGTTGAAGAAGTTAAAGCTTTTAAAAAGGCAGGGGCTAAGAGAATAGCGATAAGTGGAGGAACTGGAAGTTTGTATGCATTTAAAAAGTCGGTGAATAAAAATAAGTTCTTTGAGTTGTTAGAAAGAATTTCAGAAATTGTTGGGAGAAACAATTTATCAGTCCCAGATATGAGAGTGGATTATGTTGATGAAGACATCTTAGAGGCTATAAAAAATTATACTATTGGATGGGTGTTTTATGGAATAGAGAGTGGAAGTGATAAAGTATTAAGAGATATGAAAAAAGGAATTAATAGAGAAAAGGTATTAGATGCTATAAAGTTGGCAAAGGATTGTAATGTTAAGGTAGGGGGAAGTTTTATAGTAGGTTATCCAACAGAGACAGAGAAAGATTATCTATTAACTAAAGATTTAATTGTAGATGCTGAACTTGATGATGTTTTTGTATCTATTGCAGAGCCAATTCCTACAACAGAACTATGTGATTTAGTTTTATCAATTCCAAAAGAAGAAAATTTATTATATAAGCCACATGAAGGAGAATATAAAAAACTTGGATTAAGTGAGGCAGAGGCAAGGTGTTTTGATTTATTAATACATTCTGAAATGTGGAAATCCAATCCAAAGCCTTTAACTCCACAACTCTATAATATATATTTAAATGAGGCAAAGATGCAGGGAAAAGATATAAGAGCTATAACTGAACTATTATTTAAGTATAAGGACATATTACTCCAAAAATAAATAACAAAATAAATTAAATTAAAAATATTAAGAAATAAAATAATTAAGAAATTAAAAAAGGTGAAATAATGTGCATATTCTGTAAAATAGTAAATAGAGAAATTCCAGCAAAGATTGTTTATGAAGATGAGCATGTATTGGCGTTCTTAGATATTAATCCAAGAAATAAAGGGCACACATTAGTTGTTCCAAAAAAGCACTATGAGAGATTTGACGAGATGCCAGATGAGGAATTATGTAATTTTATAAAAGGAGTAAAAAAAACTGTTAATATTTTAAAAAAATTAGGTTTTGACGGATACAATATAGTAAATAACAATGGTAAAGTGGCTGGACAGGAAGTTAATCATGTTCATTTCCACATAATACCAAGATACGAAAGAGATGGAGAGGTTGTTAAATTTGGAGAAGTTAAAAAAATTGATTTAGATGAAGTTTTAAAAGAAATTAAAGAATAAATTAAGGAATAATCTCCCCTTTCAATCCAAATGTTTTAGCGTCAGTTATTTTTACTTTTACAAACTCTCCAATTTCTCCGCCTTCAAACTTAACTACTTTAAAGTTTTCAGTGTATCCTTTTCCTTCATCTAAAACTAATGTCTTTAATGTTTTTCCAATGTATTTTTTATTGTTCAAATAACTTAATTCTCTCCTTAACTTATCTAATATTTCACTTCTTCTCTTTCTAATCTTTGTATCTACTTGCTTCATTTTTGCCGCTTCTGTTCCTCTTCTTTGTGAATACTTCGCTCCATGAATATAATCTGGCTTTAACTCTTTTAAAACTTCTAATGTGTTTTGAAATTGCTCTTCAGTTTCTCCGGGAAATCCTACTATAATGTCAGTGGTAAAACAGAGATTTTTAACTTTCCTTTTAAATTCATTGACAATTTCTTTAAATTCATCTACCGTATAACCTCTTTTCATTTTCTTTAAAATTTCATCATCTCCACTTTGAATAGGTAGATGTAAAAATTTTCCAACTTTTTCATTTTGATAAACCTCTATTAGTTCATCCAATATTGGCTGAACATTTTTAGCGTGCATCATTCCTACTCTCATTATAAACTCTCCTTCTATTTGGGTTAAGTCATTTAATAAATTAACTAGGTTATCTCCAATGTCTAACCCATAGCATGCAGTATCTTGGGCAGTAATAAATAAACACTTGACTCCACTTTTTATTAATTCTTCTGCTTTTTTAACGATTTTCTCTCTTGGGTATGATATTAAATTACCTCTTGCTATTTTTACTATACAGTAACTACAATTTCCTATACATCCTTCACATATTGGTAGTGGAGTGATTAAAGAGGGTTTTATATAATCTAATTTTTTGTATAATGTTTTATTAATCTCTTCCTCAATATATTCTCCTCTTTTTTTATGTTCTAAATAAGATTTTAAAATTTCTCCAGCCTTATGAGCCTCTCTTGGATATATGTGTAAAAATCCCTTAACCTTATTTTTTAAAGCCTTTGGTAAGCATCCAGCAACCACTACCTCTTTTCCTAAATTTTTAATCTCATTTATTCTGTAAATCATTCTATTTTCAGTTTCTAATCTAACAACGCATGTGTTTATTATTACAATATCCGCTTCCTCTAAATTATCAACTACTATAAAGCCACACTCTCTTAAAGAATTTTTTATAATTTCAGTGTCAGCAGTGTTTAATACACATCCGTATCCTTCTACATAAACTTTGTAATTTTTCATAATATTCACCACTAATTTAAATGTTTTATAT
>JALVUY010000103.1 GCA_027023665.1 Methanocaldococcaceae archaeon | reverse complement strand
TTTTTATATATTTCATAATATCTGATTTTTCTTCATTTTTTTCCTTTTTTATAAGAGTTAAGCTTTAACAAAATGTATTATATAATGTCTTTTACAGCTGATAATGTTAAAGGAGTTAGTGATGGTAGATATTAAAGATTGGGAAAAAGTTTTAAAAGAAACAAAATTAAATAAACAAAAAGGAATTGTAGTATTTAATGAAAAAGGCACAATTACAAAAGGTAAGAAAATTTTATTAGAAACTAAAAAAAAGATAGAAGAAGCAAAAAAGACAGGATATATCAGAATATATGAAAAACCTCTCACAAAAAAAACTATTGAAATGGATTTTTAATTTATTGTCTCCACCTACCAGTTGGAAGGATTGGAGTGGGAACTCTCTCCCGTAGTGAGAGACCTATTTAAAACTATCTTCAATTTCACTTTCAATTTTTGCAAAATCTTCCGGCTCTATTGTTCCAAGGTCGTTTGAGATTATTTGCAGAGTTTTTAATTTAAAATAAGTAGGGGAATTTATATTGTTTTTCATCTCTTCTAAAATAGAAATTTCTTTTTGAGTGTCAATTATGCTAAATGTTTTAGGGTATGTGATAGTGATGTCATTGTTTATTCCTAAATACTTACAAACCACATCAAAGGCTCTATTTTCTAAATCATTAAGCCTTAGAGCAAAATTACTTAAACTTGCATTAAGCCCCTGAAATTTTAAATCAAGTGCAATGCCGCTTTCATTTGACCGGTTTGTAGAAATATCATAAGCTATTTTATCAATTGTAGATTCTATTTTTTCAATTTTTTTAAGATATATTTCAGCAGGCGCGGCTGGTGGGGCTATAAATTCTGGTTTGTTGAAGTCTTTTTGATAAACTATTGCATTATCGCTTGCAATTTTAATCTCAACATCGCTTGGAGTTGAGGCGTTAAGTGTAAGAATAGGGAATGTTTCTCCTCTTAAAATTTCATCAAGCTCACTTAAAAGATTATAGTGTCTGTATGCAAGTTTTGCTATTTGTGTAAATTCTCCTGTATCAGGAAAATCTCCGTTTTCAGCAAAAATCAAAACAGGGCATATTTCTAAATTATGCAAGCCGCTCTCAATTATGTTTTTATCTTCATCATAAAGCACCCATTTTTCTTTGTCGTAATAGCGGATTACATATTCAATGTCTTGATTATCCGGTGTTGATTTATCGATTGTGTCTTCAAACATAATATATTCAAATTTGCCGAATTTATCTGTTTTGAAATCGACTACTCTCTCAGGCAAAATCTCTACAAAATAAGGGAGTATCCTGTTGTCAATCTGCTCTTTTAGATTTGAAGGCATATTTTTAGGCATATCTATTAAAAGAAGATTGACGCCTCTTACTTTTGCGTTTTTAGCAAAATTGGACATAAAAACATCTATGTTGTTGCCTTTGTTGTCCACATCATCAAAAATTTTTTTAATTAAAGTATTATTTGAGGTTCTTGTAGGTGTGTTTTTAAAAATATATCCTATGTATCTGTTTACTTTAACAGCAAAAAGATTTTCATAATAGGCAATTTTTTGTCTGTTTTGATATTTTTCATCACTTTCTCTTGGGTATCTTTCAATATAGCTTCCATCTAAAAATCCTCCGCTTCCCTTGTAAGCCTCATCGGCTAAAATCCATAAGTTTTGATAAGTTAGAAAATCGTTTGTCATTATTATCCTTTCATTAGTTTATCAAGATTTGAGAGTGTTTTTTGAAGAGCTTTTTTTAAAAAGTCATCTCCCCTGTATCCCGGATGATGAACGCTTTTTCTGTAAACAAATTCGTCTAAATTTTTATAACTGAAACGAAGCGCTTTTTTATTTTTTGCTTTAATTAAATGAGGTTTGCTCCCAAACAGAACAAAATTAGCGTAATTAACCTTTTTGCCTTTCCATTCAACAAGCATATTGCTATCAGCTATCCCAACAATACCGGCTTCTTTTTTTACTTTATGCCTTATATTTCTTTCCATCATTCCGGTTTTGTGATGCGGCTTTGCATAAAAGCGGACATTTTCATAAACATCCTGTGTTATATTCTTAATAGTTTGATTTACTCTTTCTTTATCTATATTTTCAAGAGCTTTAAAAGTCTCTTCAATATGCTTTATTTCAATCCTCATTCAAATCCTTTATTTTTACTCTTATAATCCCCGCTTTTATTGAATTTAGTCTGTCTTCATCTGTAATTGTGTTTAGAAGTTCTATTTTGTAAGGGAGCTTAAATAATGCAAGCTTAACTTTGTAATTTAGCTCAAAAAATTCGTTATATAATGCTTCATAATCGTTTTTCACATCAAGGCCTATAACTATTTGCACAATTAAATCACTCAAAACTCCTTTGTCAATCTCTTCTTCAACGATTATTCTACACAAAGGGCAATTAATTGCTTTATCTGCTCCTTTTTCAAGACCTATTTTAAGGCTTTTAAAATTTAGAGGTTCTAAAATTTCTTTTATTTGCTGTAAAACAGGGTAAATATTTATCATTTTATCCTCTTGCTAATGAAATATTAAAAACTTCACTGCCCGTTGCCGTTGCAAGTTTTAGGAAATGCTCGTATTCAGCTTTATAAACATCATATTTCGCTTTCATCCCTTCACTTTCAAGGCTCTTTTTTGCAAGGTCCATATACACAAGCGATTTTGTCAGCTTTTCAAGGTAATAATTATCGTTAATGTTAAGCTTATTTAAGACAAAATCATATTTTTCAGCTTCAATTGTTTTTATTTGAGCCTCTTCTACATTATCTGTTAAAAATTTGTCATCATATTCGTAAATCATTTTTTGCCCTTTTTTGTGATTATAAATATTCAAAAACTCATCTTTTTCCAAAAAGCGTTTTTTTAAAGTTTTACAATTAGCAAAACTCGTGAGGAGGAATAATGCTTAAAATTTTGCAAACACTGTTAGAGGCAGGAAAAATAAGTGAAGAAGCGGCAAAGATAATTGATGAAGATGTAAGTAAAACTCTAAAAGATTTAAGAGATGAAGCGGCAAGTTGGAGAGTTAAGTATAAAGAGCTTAATCAGACTTATGAAGAGGTTGTAAGCTCAAAAACTTCGCTTGAAGAGCAGGTAAAAAGTTTAGATGAGAGAATACAAAAAGCAAAAGAAGAAGGCAAAAAAGAGCTTGTAAAAGAGCTTGAAGCTCAAAAAAAAGAAAAAGAGGAGCTATCTAAAAAATTAGCGGAATTGGAAAAAACAAGCAGAACTTTAAGAATTGAAAATGCTTTAAGTAAAGCATTGAGTGCTTACGATGTAATTGACCCTGATGTAATAAGTGAAGTATTAAAAGCAAAAGTTGATGTGATTGACGGTGAAGTTAAATTTAAAGACGGCAAAAGCCTTGAAGATGGATTAAGAGAGTTTTTTGAAAATAAACCGCATCTTTTAAAACCGAAAGGCTCTGCCGGAAGCGGTGCAGGTAATGCGGGAGTAAATTTTGGAGAAGACACCTTAACAGCGCAGTTATTAAGAAAATTAAAATAAAGGAGATTAAATGGCTAAAATCCAAATAGAAGACATTTTTCAAGCTAAGCTTTGGACAAGTGATATGATAAATGAAGCTCCTGTATTAAAAAATATTCTAAATTCAGGGATTATGAGAACAAATACGGAGCTTCAAAATGTAGTTAATAGTATGAATGCCGGAAGCAAATTTGAACTGCCTTTTATTGATGAGCCAGATTACACAGAGCCGAATGTAATGGATGACAGCGATGATGATATTCCGACTGAAAAAGTAAGCTGGGATAATCAATTTGCGGTGCTTGGGCTTTACAGTAAAGCATATGCTTATGCAAATATAGTAAATCAGATTGCAAGAGAAAAAGACCCAGCAAAAGTGTTAAGAAATATTCTCGGCAATTACTGGGGCAGGGATTTACAAAGAAGAATGGTCTCTACACTTAGCGGTATAGCAGAAAAAGCGGGAAGTGATTTAACGCTTGATGTTGCGGATGACAGCACTGATAAGCCTGATGTAATTTTGAACGGCAGCATAGTAATTGACGGTGTCAGTCTGCTTGGGGATATGCAGGATAAATTTAGTTTTATGTTTGTTCATAGCAAAGTTTATGCGGATTTGAAAAAACAAAATTTAATTGAGACAATCCAGCCGACAGAAGTAGGCGCTGAGCCTATTCAAATGTATGGAAATTACAGAGTGTTTGTAAATGATTTATTGCCTGTAACTGATGGAGAAAATAAGAAAAAATATACGACAATTATTGCTCAAAGCGGGATTTTTGCATATTCGGATAAAAATTTAGGCGGGGATATGCCTGTATTAGAAGCATACAGAGACCCTTTAAAAGGCAAAGGCGCAGGGAATACTATTTTAATTTCAAGGAAAGGTTTTGTGCTTCATCCGGTTGGGTGGAGTTATGTAAAAAGCGGAATGAGTCCAAAATTAGCGGATTTAAAAAACAAAGCAAACTGGACAATGAAATTTAAACCTAAACAACAAAAATTCGTAAGAATTATTACAAACTAAGGAGAAATAATGGCAGTTAATAGAGATTTTGCTAAAAACTATTTTATAGGAGGCGGAGAGCTTTATATTAAGATGAAAGGGGAGGATAATTTCAGATATTTTGGTCAGACAGAAGAAGCAAAAGTAAGTTTTAAAATTGACAAAGTAGAGCATCAAAACTCTGAATCGTCAATGCTTATAACAGATTTGGAAGTTACTAAGTCTGTGAGTGCGGAAATAAGTATTCAAACGGCTGATTTAAACCCTCAAACTCTAACTTTGGCGTTTAGTGGGGATTATACGGAGGTAACACAAACCGGTGCAACAGGGCAGGAAGCTGATTTTAATGCTGTTACAGCGGGCGGTATTTATGAACTTGGGAAATATAAAGTTAAAAATGTTACAGTTAAATATCAAGACGGAGATGATGAAAAAACAGCTGTTGAAAACACAGATTACAGCGTTGATTATGAGTTTGGAACAGTTGAAATTGCAAAAGAGGGGGTATTAGTTGGTAAAGATGTGAAAGTAACATTTGATTATGATAGTTACACAAGAGGCGAATTTACCTCGTTAAATAAGACTTCTAATGAAGTTGCTTTAAGATTTATCTCAAAACCAATGCACGGAAAACCAAGTAAAACTGATATTTTTAGATCTATTTTAAGTCTTGATGGAGATTACGACTTAAAGAGTGCAAGCGATATTCAGAAAATCACCCTTAAAGGGAAAATTTTAAAAGATTCAACAAGACCTGATGGCGAGCAGTTTATTAAAAAAGAAGTATTAGTTTAAAGGCAATAAATGAAATTATTTAGAAAAAAAAAGGTAATTGAATTTGAAGAAAAAAAAGTGAAACTTTATGAAATAAATGTCCGCTCCCTTGCTAAACTTGCAGGAGACGGATACAAAGATGAAATAGAAATACTGATTGATAATTCAAACCTTACAGAAGAAGATTTTGAAGAGATGAGCATTGATGCGTTTAATATGCTTGAAAAAGAGTTTTTTGAGCTTAACAAAGAATTTTTAGAAAAAAAGGAGGGCGAAAAAGCAGATAAAAAAAAATCCTAAAACTCATCTCCCTTCTTATCTCTCACAACCACATTAATGTTTTAGAGTATGGTCTTAGTATGTTTTTTATTGCAATAGAAGCTATTTATGAAGAAAAAGAAGAAAATATAAGAAATATGGCTGTTGCAAACAGAATGGCATATTATGCAAATGAGGATGAATTTAGGGAATTTATAAGAGCAAAAGAAGAGGTAAATTTAGATGAAATTGACGAATTTTCACTTTAATGTTATTAATCCCTTTTTGTATAAAACAATGCCTATTATTCCTCCGATTAGAGCAACAATTAAAAAAGGAATAAAAAACCTAAAATTTGCAATTATTATTAATAATAAAAAACCTAAAAACATCAATCTTGTAAAACCTGCAAAAAAAGAAATTATCCCCCAAAACATTTTCTGCCTTTTTTCTAATTATAACATAAAGGAGAAGTAATGCCGAATAAAGATTTAATTATTGAAATAAAAGCAAACACAAAACAGGCGCTTAAAGAAATAGAAGAGCTTAAAAGAGAAATAAAAGAATTTAGTGAAAATGTGAAAAAAGGAGATATTGATTTAAAAAGAAGTGAAGAGACTTTATCTTCTTTTACAAAAAGAGTTACCGATATGGCTCACGCTTATGTGGGATTTAGCGCGGTTAAAGGTGTAATAAATGTTGTAGCTGATTTTGAGCAGAGCATAGCTAAACTTGGAGCAATAAGCGGGGCAAGCAGGGATAATCTTGAAGCATTAAAACAAAAAGCCGAAGAGCTTGGAGAAAAAACACAGTTTAGCGCAAGCGAAGTAGCAGAAGGTATGAATTACCTTGCAATGGCGGGGTATAAGACAAAAGATATTATGGCTTCAATCGGGGATGTTTTAAATTTAGCACAGGTTGGGATGATTGATTTAGGAAGAGCAAGTGATATTGCAAGCAATATTTTAAGTGGATTTGGTTTGAGTGCAAAAGAGACAAAAAGAGTAGTTGATGTGATGACTGCTACAATTACTAATGCAAATACAGACATCCCGGAAATGGGAGAGGCTATGAAAATGGTCGCTCCTCAGGCAAGGTCCCTTGGTATAAGCATTGAAGAGACAGCTACGGCTCTTGGCGTATTGGCTGATAACGGGCTTAAAGGAACAATTGCGGGAACAGGGCTTTCGACTATGCTTCTTAGGCTCTCAGCTCCAACCGGCGCAGCTGCTGATGCAATAAATGAACTTGGTATTAAAATTTACGATGCAAATGGTAAGTTTGTAGGGCTTACAAATGTATTAAAACAATTTAAAGAGAAAATGTCCGGAATGAGCCAAGAAATGAAAGTAAAGTACATGAGAGATATTTTCGGTATAGAGACTATGAAAACAGCTTTAACCTTGATTAATAGTGTCGGCAATAGTTATGACGAGCTTTACAAAAAAATAGCAAATTCTATGGGCATTAGCGAAAAAAAAGCAAAACAGATGACAGATACATTTAAAGGGCATTTAAAAGAGCTTGAAAGCGCTTTTCAGGGGCTTATTATTACGATAGGAGAGCAGCTTTTGCCGGCTTTAACCGATTTTGTGAAATGGCTTACAAATGCGATTCAAACAGGAGAGAAATTTTATAAAGAAAACAGGGAACTTATAAATGTAATTGCTGAGCTTGCCTCAACTTTTTATGCGCTTGGAAAAGCAAAAGCAGTATTTGAAGCAGTTTTGGGTGCAAAAGCGGTTATGGAAATTATAACGGCTGTAAAAGCTGTTAAAACACTTAAAGAGGCATTTATCCTGCTTTACGGGGCTATTGCTAAACTCTCAAAAGCAAATGCTGTTCTTTTGGGGTTAAGTCTTGCAATTGAGGGTGTTAATTATGCAATGGATAAATGGGAAGAGAGGATTGAAAGATTAAACAGCGCAACTGAAACCTTAAATGATAGCAACAAAAAATTCCGCTCTTTGCTTGATGAGCTTCAATCTCATATGGATTTTTCAAATAATCGTCGTGAAATTAAAATGACGGCTGATGAGCTTGACAAAATGAAAGAGAAAGTAAAAGCGCTTATGTTGGAAAATACCAAACGCATTAATAAAATGACTGAGCTTTACAAGAAAGGAACAGACAATAATAAAGCGCTTGAGAGAGAAATTGATGTTTTAATTGCAAGGAATAAAGTTCTTATGAGAATTTATACAAAATTAAAACATACAAAACCTTTTGAAGGGGCAGAAAAAAGTGCAAAATCAGCTGAAAATGAGATAAGAAAACTTACAAAGGCTGAGAAAAAATATATTGAGACAATAAAAAAAGAGTATCAAAAAAGAATAAGCGCTCATAAGGGAATGATTAAAAGGCTAAAAGCACAGGAAAAAAGCCTTACAGACAGAATTTTTGAGTTACAAAAAGAGTTAAATGCAAGACTTAGAAATTTAGAAAATGAAAGAATTTTAGCAATTGAAAACATTGAAGACAGAATACAGAATCTTCAAATGAGCGGTGCAAGTGAATATCAAAAATATGTGATGATAAAAGAAAGAGCGGATAAAAAATACGCACTTGCAAAACAAGCGCTTGAAAAAGGAAATTTTCAATTAGCAAAAAGCTATATGTCCGAGTATTCAAGCCTTATATCTCAGATTGCAAATAAAGAGATAAAAGAAAACGGGCGGGTTGTTTTAACGAAAAAACAGGCAAATAATATAGCAATAGCAAATTTAAAAAAATTAGAAAGTTTAACGAAGGCTTATTATGCAAAAGAAAAACAAGAGGCGATTAATGCCTATAATAATAAAATAAGGCTTATAAAAGCACAGTTAGAAGCTACAAGAGAACAAATTAAATTAGAAGTGCAAAGACTTAACCTTGAAAAACAGATGATAGAATTATTAACAGGTAAAAAAGTAACAATCAATACCACAGCCGCATTAAATGAAATTAAAAATTTAGACAGACAAATAAAGCGTCTTGACGCCCAGATAAAACATCCAAAAAAAATAGTAATTACAGCAGACACCACACAGGCAAAACAAAAAGTAAATAATGAAACAAAACAGTTTGAAAATAAAAAAATAACCGCAAAAGTAACAGCGGACACCACACAGGCAAAACAAAATATTGCCGGTGTTTTACAGGTAACAAATAGACTGACAGGTAAAACACAGACTATAAAATATAGCTCAAACGGCAAAGCGATTAGAAGGGAAATTAAGCCTGTTTTAGAAATTACGGATAAACTTACAGGTAAAACTAAAAAAATAAATTTAAGCACAAACGCAGGACAGACAAAAGGAGAGATAAACGGTGTTTTACAAATAACAAATAAACTTACAGGGAAAACACACACTGTAAAAATAAAAGCGGACGGAAGAGAGGCTGAAAATGAAATAAATAAACTTAAAAAGCCTACCCAAAGCAGACACAGAGTAAAACTTCCAAACATAGGACAGGTTGAAAGTAAAATAAAAAGCCTTAATAATATGAATACAAGCTCCACACACACTATTTATATCCGTGAAGTGCATACAAAAGCGACAGGCGGGCTTATTGAGCCGTTAAAAAGAGCCACAGGCGGAAGTATAGAATTTAAAAGACAAAGTGGAAGGATACCCGGATATGACCCGAATGACAGCGACGATGTTCCGGCACTCTTAACAAGGGGAGAATTTGTAATTAAAAGGGACGCCGTAGCACATTACGGGGAGAATTTTTTATATGCTTTAAATAATAAGTTGCTTCCAAAATTTGCAACAGGCGGGATAGTTGAAAGAGGCAACCCGCAGATAATTACGCAAAATTTGCAAAACACTTTAAACGATATGGAAAATTCGGATAATGGGAATGATATTGATTTATCTAAAATTGATGATTTGATAGAAAGTTTAAAGCAGTTAGCCGAAACATTTAAAAAAGGCGGCGTTGAAGACAAAAGCAATTTAGCCCTTAATTTAATAAACAGTTTAAAAACAGAAAAAGAAAAAATAACAAATCAAGTGAAAAGAATACAAAAAGATGAAAATGATTATAAAACTTACAGCGAGAGTTTAAGAGGCAAAACTGTAACGCAAAAGGAATTCAAAAATTTTAATATTGTTTTAAAAAGTAAAAAAAGTATAGTTGACAATGACAACAAAACGCTTGATAAACTAAAAACAGAAAAAGAAAATCTGATTAAAAAAACAGATAAAAAAATACAAGAGCTTAATGAGTATTTGCAAAAAGTAGAAAACATTAAAAATAAAATAGATGATAAATTAAGTGATTTTGGGATTGACAGCAGTGAAATAAAAGGGCTTAATAATAGCCTTGATTTAAAAAGGCTTGATAAATTTTATAAAAAAATAGAAACTTTAAGTTTAGATAAATTCAAACAGCAGATAAAAAAACAATTAGAAAATAAATTGACAGTTTTAAGAATGGAAATCGGAGAAAAAGAAAGAATATGGGTTACATCACAGGGCGAATTTGGCTCAGAGGCGTTAGCAAGAGAACAAAGAATTATTGAAGATTTAGGGAATAAAATACGAAATGATGCTTATTTGACAGAAGAAGCAAATAAACTTTTGCTAAAAAATATACCTAAATTCCAAACAGGCGGATTATTGCAATTACAAACAGGAGGAAAGCTTCCGGGATACGGCGGGGGAGATAGAAATTTAGCACTTTTAGAAGACGGGGAATTTGTAATAAGAAAAGAGGCTGTAAGTCATTTTGGAGTTAATCTGTTTGATAAATTAAATAATTTAAAACTTCCAAAATTTCAAACGGGCGGATATGTAGGGAGTTTAAGCAATATAGCTAATACTACAAGGGACAGCGTTGATTTGAACTTTAATATAGGAAATAAAAGCTATACATTAAATGCACAAAGAAATGTCGCAGAGGAATTGGTTAGAGAGCTTAAAAAATTAATGTAAAGGATAAAAATGAGAGCTGTAAGTTTAGGGGGGATTAAATTTGATTATCCTCTTTTTATTAAAGAGGAATTTAGCTTAAAAGATGTTAAAGGTAAAGCGTTTAATACGCTTAACGGGGGGATTATTGTATATGAAACTCCTAAAAGAAATAATGCGAATTACATAACACTTGAAAGCAAAGAAAATGGTTGGATAAAAAAAGATACCTTAAAGCAGATAGTTACTCTTTTAGATGATTTAGGAGTTGAAGCTGATTTGGAATTAATAGACGGAAATACTCTCAAAGTCAGACCGGCACTTGAAAAGGGGGATGTAATAAAAGTAGATGGGCTTTATGAAAACAGTGAATGGTGTAGAGTTGAAATTGCACTTTGTAGGGTTTAGATTTTTCCAAAAAGCAATTTTTTATTTTACTACACTAAAAGAAAAAGGTTTTAAATGGCGATAACTTTTTGGCGTAGCAATTACGATGAGTTTGATGCTACAAAAAACGGCGGAGATATTACAGGCACACAGATTGAAAGCGGTGTTGCAAATTCTATGATTTTACCCGTTAGACCAAGAGAAGCGGAAGTTGGAGGGCAAAGATGGTTTAAATTTTTTATCAAAACCGATACTGATATTTTAACTATTGGAATTGATGTCGCAAAATATACTGACAGTCCGACAGAAGAGATTTATTTTGGGCTTGAAACAAAAGTGGACCACAGCGATGTTGAGGCGGATTTAGATAAAGATAATTTTAGAGTTTACGGCGGGTTTAAGATTGAAAGCGTTGACGCTGATAACAAACAGATTACAGCTGATAGAGATGTTAGCGATTTTGTAAAAGCTGATGACTGGGTGACTATTTACGACAGCTCACAAAGCAGAGTAACGGGGATGTATGCTGACAGCGTAAGCGATGACGGAAAGACGATAACTTTTAAATTATGGACAGACAAAACGATTGATAATACAATGACAGGGAGTAGTAGTATATATTTAACAACGCTTAATGCAAATGATTATGTGGGGATTTGGATGAAAGAAGTTATACAGCCTTATACAGAGCCTATGGAAGACCCGTTAAATTCTTTTGTATGCAATGTATGGTATGATGAAAAATAAGGATTAAAATGAACTTAATTAAGGCTTTAAATAATGTAGTTAACAGTAATTTAAGAAAAAACAAATCTTCTTTTATAAATGCAAAAATTAAAGTAATTAAAAAAGACAGCACAAATAAAAAAACATTAAAAAATTTAAGTTATTAAGGAGAAAAAATGGCGCTAAAAGATACACTAAAACATTTTGCAAATACTGACGGATATGCGACAGTTTTAACAAAAGCTGATTATGACAGCAATATAGATACATTAGCAAATGCAATAGATACAAAATTAGACGCAGAATTAAAAACAAGTGATGAAAGTTTTAGCAGAAAAGTAAAAGTTGCGACAATAAGCACAAATGACGACACACAGACAGTTATTGCAAGCGTTGCAAATTTGCCTATAAAATCGATAGTGAATATTGATATATATTCACAAAACTTGCAGGATGATTACAGCACTAAGTGGATTTTTGAAGGAAGTATTTATGCAAATATTAAAGACGACGGAACAATTACGGTTGCAAATAGTTTAACCGATATTGTGAAAGATGATACCGATTGGGCTTTTGCAACGGCTGGAAATAACGGAACGGCTGAGGGCGGTGCAAGTATTGATTTAAAGGTTACAGGAAAGGCAAGCACAAATAT
>JALVUY010000102.1:5963-12308 GCA_027023665.1 Methanocaldococcaceae archaeon | reverse complement strand
ACCTTAAACTGTGAAATTGAGAAAAATGTTATTTTTGAATAATAAAAATAATAAAATATTTAATGAGGTGAAAATTTGAGTGAAGATTTACCAATTATAGGAAAAGATGCCTTAGGTAGAGTAATAAAAGATTGGAGTAAAAAACCATGGTGGGGAATTGATAGGAAAAAAATTGAATGGTATCCTAAAATAAACTATGATAAATGTATTGGTTGCGGATTATGTTTTATAACCTGTGCAAATAGAGTAGTATTTGATTGGGATAAAGAAAAGAAGAAACCTGTTGTTGCCAGACCTTACAACTGTGTAGTTGCCTGCACTACCTGCAAAAAGTTATGTCCAGTAGATGCATTAGAGTTTCCAGATAGAGAATATATACAAAAAATTATTAAAGAAAATAAATTGTTAGCTAAAGCCAAAGAAATTCTAAAAAATCATAATTTAATTTAAATTTAATGAAAAATTATTCTATCTTAACAGCATGGGCACATCTTTTTGCGAGTTCTCTTGCCTCCTCAATAGAGTTTGCATAAGCTAAAGCAACCCCCATCCTTCTACCAACTTTTGCATTAGGCTTACCAAATAATCTTAACTTTGTATTAGGAACTTTTAATGCTTCTTTTATATCGTATTTTGGAGCGTATTTGTTTATGTTTGCTTTTATTACATGACTTGCTCCTGGTGTAATAAGTTTTGTTGAAACAGGTAAGCCCAATATTGCCCTAACATGAATCTCAAACTCGCTCATCTCCTGAGTAATCATTGTAACCATTCCTGTATCGTGTGGTCTTGGAGAAACTTCGCTGAATATAACTTCATCTCCTTTAACAAACATTTCTACTCCAAATATTCCATAACCTCCTAATGCATTGGTTATCTTTTTTGCTATCTCTTGTGCTTGTTCTTTTAACTCACCCATTTCGTGAGGTTGCCAACTTTCGTGATAATCTCCATCTATCTGAATATGACCTATTGGCTCGCAAAATTTAGTACCTTCCTCTGTAACTGCTGTTAATAATGTTATTTCGTAATCAAAGTTTATGAACTCTTCAACAATAACCCTATTTCCTATCCCTCTTGCTCCTTCTTTTGCTCTAATCCACGCTTTTTCTATGTCTACCTCCTTTCTAATTACACTTTGCCCTTTTCCAGATGAGGACATAATTGGTTTAACAACACAAGGCAATCCAATTTTTTCAACTGCCTCCTTTAACTCCTCCAAAGAATTTGCAAATTCATATTTAGCAGTTTTTAATTTTAACTTTTCAGCGGCTAATCTTCTTATTAGTTCTCTATTCATTGTTATTTTTGTTGCCTCTGCAGTTGGGACAACAGTATATCCCTCTTTTTCGGCATCTATTAACGCATCAGTATTTATTGCCTCAATCTCTGGAACTATGTAATCTGGCTCTTCCCTTTCAATAATCGCCATTAAAGCATCGTAATCTTTCATATCAATAACATAACTTTTATGAGCCACCTGCATAGCTGGAGCATTTTGATATCTATCTACGGCAATACATTCAATTCCTAATCTTTGTGCTTCAATAACTACCTCTTTTCCTAACTCTCCACTTCCTAACAATAAAAATTTAACACTACCTTTTAAAAGAGGAGTACCAATTTCCATTATTTCACCATACTTAAACTGAAAGTAAAAAGTTTTAAAAATTTTTAATATAATTAAGTAAGTTCTCGCATTTAATATTTTAATTTAATCATTAAATCATTGATAAATTTAATGAAAATGATGTATTGTGATAAATTATGGTGAATACTGCCTTAGTAGTGTATTATACAAAACAACACAAAAATAGTTTTAATGCATTGATTGGAGCATTAGAGGTTAATGAATACTTTGACAATTTTCCTATATACTTTGCCAATAAAAAAGATATTTATAACTTAGAAAGAATTTTAAAGAAGTATGATAGAGTAATTATTGCAATATCGTTTTTTACAACTGAGTTATGGAAAACTTATGAATTAATGAAAAAACTAAAAATTAAATATAAAGAATATAGTAATAAAATAATTTACTTAGCTGGAGGACCTCATCCTACTGGAGACCCAAAAGGAACGTTAAAGTTAGGATTTGATGTAGTTTGCATAGGTGAGGGAGAAGAGACATTTCCAGAATTTATTATGTCAGTTAGTGAGAATGAAGATTATAAAAAAGTTAAAGGAATATGTTATTTTGAAGAGGATAAATTTATATACACTGGAAAAAGAAAACCTATTGATTTAAATAAGTATCCGCCATTCCCTGTAAAGCATAACAAATTTGGACATATAGAGATAACGAGAGGCTGTCCTTATAAATGTTATTTCTGTCAAACACCAAGAATATTTGGAAAAAAGGTTAGACATAGAAGTATTGAAAATATCTGTAAATACGTTGAAATAATGGCTGAAAAAAATTTAAAAGATATTAGATTTATAACACCAAATGCTTTTGGGTATGGTTCTAAAACTGGAAAAGATGTTAATATTGACAAAATTGAAAATTTACTAAAAAACATTAAAGAAATTTTAGGTAAAGATGGGAGAATATTCTTTGGAACATTTCCTTCAGAGGTTAGACCAGAGCATGTTAATGATGAAACAACTGACTTAATTTTAAAATATACATACAATAAAAGTTTAGTTATTGGAGCACAGTCTGGAAGTGATAGAGTTTTAGAGTTGTGTAATAGAGGGCATACAGTTGATGATATTTATAAAGCTGTAGATACAGCAATAAAAAAGGGAATTAATGTAAGTTTAGATTTTATTTTTGGATTGCCAGGAGAAACTGAAGAAGATATAGAGAAAACAATAAAGATTATGAAAGACTTCATAAAATTAGGCGTTAAAATACACGCTCATGCTTTTATTCCATTACCACAAACTCCTTTTGCAAAGGCAAATCCCGGGGTTGTTGATAAAAAAATAATAATGGCTATGAGACATGAGATTCCCAAAGGAATATTCTATGGTTCGTGGCATAATCAACAGATGTTAGCTAAAAAAATATCAAAGTATTTAAGATTTGGAAAATTATAATGGGTTTTAAAATTACAAACATTCAAAATAGAACTAAAAATTAAAAAACATAAGGAGGACATTGTTATGAAGATTGGCATAGTTGGTGGTGGATTAGGAGGCTTATTAACAGGAGCATTGTTATCTAAGAATCATGAAGTTGTTATATTTGAAAAACTTCCATTTTTTGGAGGAAGATTTACTAATTTGGAATATGAGGGGTTCCAACTGACTACTGGAGCTTTACATATGATACCACATGGAAATGATGGATATTTAGCTCAATTATTAAGAAAGGCAGGAGCTAATGTAAAAATTATAAATTCAAATCCTGATGGAACTTTTTTAATTAATGGAAAAGAATATTTATACAAAGATTTATTTTCTCTTTTAGGATTTAAAGATAAGATTAAGGCTATAACAATGTCTGCTAAGTTAAAGTTAGGAAATGTTGATAAAAATATATCATTTGGAGAGTTCTTAGAAGATGTTGAGTTAGCTTTAAAAATAGGGAATGCATTTACAGGATGGGCATTGAGTTTAACAGCTTATGAAACCCCAATGAGTGAAATTATTGAAATTGCTAAAAATTATTATAAATTTGGAGGTCCAGGAATTCCTATTGGTGGCTGTAAGGCAGTTATTGATGAACTTTTAAGAATTATTAAAACAAATAATGGAAAAATTATTAAAGAATATGAAGTTAAAAAAATAGAGATTGATGAAAAAGCATATATTGATGATTACGAATTTGATGTAGTTGTTAGTAATATATCTCCTATAGAAACCCAAAAAATTTGTAATATTAAATTTTTAAAATCAAAGCCAAAACCTTCCAAAGGTATAAAAATATCTATAGCCACAAAAGAAGGAATTATAAGGCATGGAGGGGTTTTATTTACACCAGAATGTGAAAGAATTAATGGATTGAATCAAGTGACAAATGTAGATAAATCCTTAGCTCCAGAAGGTTGGCACTTAGTTATGACTCATCAAGCACAAATAACTAACAATGTGAAAAAAGAGATAGATTTAGGTTTGGAGGATATTGATAGATTATTTAAAGGTAAAGATTATAGAATATTGCATATACAGTCATATAGAGAAAGTTGGCCAGTAAATCACGCTTCTAATGGAACAGATATAGATAATATTGTAAATGATAAACTCTTTTTAGTTGGAGACGGATGTAAGGGGAGAGGAGGAATTGAAGTTGAAGGAATAGCCATGGGAGTTTTAAAAGTCGTTAATTATATAGAACATTTAAATAAAAAGATGAATTAATTAAAATAAATTAATAAACTTCTATTTTGTGGGGATGCAACTATGGATATGGAAACATTAGAAGAATTTAAAGACTATTTAGTTGCATATTTAAGGAATATTCACCAAGAGGATATTATATTAGACAGTGAAAAAATTGTAATTGATTTAAATAAACTTTATGAATATGGATTAATGGAATTTGTAGAGTTTTTAGTAGATAATCCTGAAGAGGGAATTAGATTTATAAAAGAGTGTTACTATGAGGCATACTACACTTTAAGAAACGAATATCCAAAAAATATAATAGTTTCAGTAAAGAATTTACCAAAAATTTTTAAAACTACAAGGAAAGGGAAGATTTTTACCGTAGAGGATATTAGAAGCAATACCTTAGGAAAGTTAGTAGAATTTGAAGGAATCATTGTAATGGCATCAAAAATTAGACCAATGCTGAAATATGCATATTATATATGCCCAAAATGTGGAAGAGAATATTATAAGGAGATAGATATTTTAAATTTTGAGAGTGAAAAATCTGTATGTGAATGTGGCTCAGAATTAGATTTAATTGAGAATAAATCAACATATACTGACTTCCAAGAAATAAAAGTTCAGCAACCTTTAGACTTAATGGAAAATCCAGAAGAACCTCCAAAGTATGTAACCGTGTTTTTAGAGAACAGTTCGGGAGTGTATGCAGGAAGAGTTAAAATAACTGGCGTTCCAATAAAAATTAGAAAGAGCAAAAAACTCCCCATATATGAAATTTATGTTAAGGCAATACATTGTGAAGTTTTGGATGGAGATGTTAAAATTAAATTAACTAATTCAGATATTGAAAATATTAAAAAATTAGCTAAAAGGCAGGATATCATTGATATATTGGCAGATAGATTAATTCCTGAAATTAGGGGACATTCAGCAATAAAAAAAGCTGTATTTTTGCAACAAATAAAGGGAGTGAAAAAACCAGGTAAGAGGGCAGATATACATATACTTTTAATTACTGATCCAGGAATTGGAAAGACCGTTATTTTAAGAAAAATTGCTGAAATTCCTGGTAATTTATATGGTTCAGTTACTACTGCAACTGGAGTTGGTTTAACTGCCGCAGTAGTCAGAGAAAAAACTGAAATTGGAGAAGACACATGGGTTATAAAACCAGGTTTATTGGTTAAGGCACATAAGGGAACTGCCTGTATTGATGAATTGACTGTTAATAAAGATTTACAAAGCTATATCTTAGAGGCAATGGAAAGTCAAACAATTCATATTAGTAAAGGAGGAATTAATGCTAAATTGCCTGCTGAATGTGCAATATTAGCGGCGTGTAATCCAAGATGGGGTAGATTTAATCCAGAAGTTTCTGTAGCTGAGCAGATTAACATTCCTGCCCCATTATTAAGTAGATTTGACTTAATATTTCCAATTAGAGATGTTTCTGATAAGAATAGAGATAGAGACATTGCCGAATATATTATTGACTTACATAGGGCTTATTTAGATGACAATATAAATAAAAAGATAGGGCTAAATTATTTAGAAGTTGATGGCGTAAAGATTGACAAGGAGTTTATAATAAAATACATTTACTACGCAAGACAGAAAAAGCCAGTTATTAGCGAAAGAGCCAAAGAATTGTTCATTAACTACTATGTTGAAATGAGAAAAAAGCACCAAATAACTGCAAGACAGTTGGAATCTGCTATAAGAATTGCTGAAGCTCATGCAAAGGCAAAGTTAAAGGATGTCGTTGATGAAGAAGATGCCAAGGAAGCAATAAATATTATCACTGAATGCTTAAAAGAAATTGCCTATGACCCAGAGACAGGAATATTTGATGTTGATAAAATATTGGGAGTATCTAAGAAAGAAAGAGATAAATTAATTGTTGTATATGAAATAATTAAAGAATTGGCAGAAAAATCAGAACTTGTTGAGTATGTTGATATTGCTGAGGAGGCAAAAAAGAAAGGAATTAAAGAGGACGAATTAGAAAATATTATTAAAAAATTAGTTAAGTATGGTGATATTGACGAACCAAAGCCGGGAAGA
>JALVUY010000102.1:0-5953 GCA_027023665.1 Methanocaldococcaceae archaeon | reverse complement strand
ATATTATAATACTTTTTGGGATAACTATGGGAAAAATAAAATATTTAAAAAAGGAACATTCTGACGAGGAAATTTATAAGATTTTAGAAAAACCAGTAAAAGAATGGTTTAGAAGAAAATATAAAACTTTTACTCCTCCACAAAGATATGCAATTAAGGAGATACACGAAGGAAAAAATATTTTAATTTGCTCACCAACTGGAAGTGGAAAAACATTATCTGCTTTTTTAGCAGGGATTAATGAATTGATAAAATTATCTATGGAAAAAAAGTTAGAGGATAGGATTTATATTCTTTATGTTTCTCCTTTGAGAGCTTTAAATAACGACATTGAGAGAAATTTAAAGGAACCATTAAAGGAGATTTACGAAGTTGCTAAAGAATTAGAAATTGAGTTGGATGAGATTAGAGTGGCTGTAAGAACGAGTGATACTACAAGTTCGCAAAAGCAAAGGATGTTAAAAAAACCACCTCATATATTGATAACCACTCCAGAATCTTTGGCAATATCTTTATGCTCTCCAAAATTTTCTAAGTTATTGGAAGGAATTAAATATGTTATAGTTGATGAAATTCATGCATTAACCAATAAAAGAGGTGTTCATCTTTCTATATCTTTAGAGAGGTTAAATAGAATAGCAAACTTTATAAGAATTGGGTTATCTGCAACAATTCATCCTTTAACAGAAGTTGCCAAATTTTTAGTAGGTAATGGAAGAGATTGCTACATTGTAGATGTTAGCTACAAAAAAGATATGGAAATAAAAGTTTTATCACCAGTTGATGACTTTGTATATACTCCTTCTGAAGAGATTAGTAAAAGATTATACAATTTATTAAAAAAACTTATTGAAGAGCATAGAACAGTTTTAATATTTACAAATACAAGGAGTGCTACTGAGAGAGTGGCATTTCATTTAAAAAAGATGGGTATAAAGAATATTGAGACACATCATTCTTCTTTAAGTAGAGAACATCGATTAATGGTTGAAGAAAAATTAAAAAAAGGAGAACTATCGTGTGTTATTAGTTCTACATCCTTAGAGTTGGGAATTGATATAGGGAGCATTGATTTAGTTATTCTCTTAGGTTCTCCAAAGAGTGTTTCGAGGGCTTTACAAAGAATTGGAAGAAGTGGGCATAAACTTCACGAAAAGAGTAAGGGAATAATAATTCCTTTTGATAGAGACGATTTAATTGAAAATGTTGTATTATCTTATGATGCTAAAATTGGTAGAATTGATAAGATACATATTCCAAAGAACTGTTTAGATGTATTGGCACAACATATTGTGGGAATGTCTTTGGAAAAAGTTTGGGATGTTGATGAAGCATATAATTTAATTAAAAGAGCATATCCATATAAAGATTTAAGTAAAGAAGATTTCTTAGATGTTTTAAGATATTTATCTGGAAGTATTGAAGAAAAAAAGATTTATGCTAAAATATGGTTAAAAGATAACAAATTTGGTAAGAGAGGAAAAAATGTTAGAGCAATTTACTATATGAATGTTGGAACAATTCCTGATGAGACATCTATAGAAGTTTATGATGGAAAAAAATATGTTGGTGAAGTTGAGGAAGAGTTTGCTGAAAAGTTGATGAAAGGAGATATATTTGTTTTAGGAGGAAAAACCTATAAGTATTTAGGTAGTAGAGGAAACAAAATTATGGTTAAAGAGGTGTTCAATGAAAATCCAACAATTCCAGCGTGGTTTTCTGAACAGTTGCCTCTTGCTTATGATTTGGCATTAGATATAGAAAAATTTAGGAAAGAAGTTTTACATAAAGAAGTTGAGGATATTAAAAATAAGTATGATATTGATGAGAAAACATCTAAAGCAGTAAAAAACTACATAGAAGAGCAAAATAAGTATGCAATTGTTCCTGACGATGAGAAAGTTTTAATAGAAAATTTTGACGAAGAGAAGAGAAGATATTATATATTCCACTTTGTTGCAGGAAGGAGGGCTAATGAGGCTTTGGCAAGAGCTTTTGCCAATTACATCTCTAAAATTAAAAATTGTAATGTAAGAATATCAGTAAATGACTATGGATTTGCTTTGATACTTCCAAAGAATAGAAAAATAACAAAATCTGATATTGTGGAATTACTAAATATAGACATCGTTAAAAATGTTAGGGAATCTATTGAAAGAAGTGATATTATAAAGAGAAGATTTCGACATGTAGCCTCTCGAGGTTTTATGATTTTACGAAGATATATGAATAAGAAGATTAGTGTGGAGAAACAACAATTTAATGCTGAGATGCTTTTAAACTACTGTAAAGATGTTAATCATCCACTATATAGAGAAACAATTCGGGAGATTTTAGAGGATTCTTTGGATATTGAGAACGCTTTAGACTATTTCGAAAAAATAAAAAAGAGAAAAATATATTATTTAAAATTACCAACTCCTTCTCCATTTGCGTTTAATTTAATAGTATTTGCGTCATCAGATGTTATATTTATGGAAGATAAGAGAAGAATGATAATGGAATTACACAAAAGAGTTATGGAGTTTATCAAGGGAAATAAAAAAGAGGAATAATTTCAATAGTAACCTTTAAAGTTTTATATAGTTTAACATCTTATAACATTAACATTAAAGATATTAAAAATATTTTTGGTGATACTTATGACTGAGGAACAAAAGACTGAACAAAAAAGAAGACTTACTGGAAAGATGAAGAGAATGCTTAGAGCTAAAGCTCACCATTTAGAGCCAGTTGTTTGGGTTGGAAAGGAAGGAAGTGAGAAGGTTATTAAGGAAGTTGATAGGCAGTTGAAAGCGAGAGGGTTAATAAAAGTTAAGGTTAGAAAAACTGCCTTACTATATGAAGACAAATATGAAATTGCAGATAAACTTTCTAAGGCATGTGATGCAGAGGTTGTTAGTGTGGTAGGACATGTTATAACATTATTTAGACCAAGAGAAGGCTGGAAAAAATATTTAGCTAAGAAACCTAAGAAAAAAGTCAAAAAAGATGAGAAAATTATTGAATTGTTTGAAAAGTTTAAAAAGAAGGCAATTAAGGAATAAAAGATAAAAAGATATTCCTAATAGAGGGAAAAAATGAAAAAAATATATTTAGTATTAATAATTCTTTTTGTTGTTTTAATTGGAATTGTAGGGGCTACTATATTGGTAGTTATGAGTTTATCAGGAGAAAATTTTGATTTATTTGGAGGAGAGAAAATAGCAAAGGTTTATCTATGCAATGAAATTTATTTTAATTATGATCAAGATTCTGGATTATTATTTGGTAATAAAAAAGATGCGAGATATTACATTAATTTATTAGATAGATTAGAAAAAGATGACTCAGTTAAAGGAGTTTTACTTATAGTTAATTCTCCGGGTGGTGAAGTTATAGCCAGTGAAAAATTGGCAAGAAAAGTAGCAGAACTTGCAAAGAAAAAGCCAGTAGTTGTTTATGTTGAAGGATTAGATGCTTCAGGGGCTTATATGGTTTCAGCACCAGCCAACTATATAGTTGCTGAGAAGGATTCAATAGTTGGAAGTATTGGAGTTAGAATGGACATAATACATTACTATGGCTTGATGAAAAAACTTGGAATAAATGTAACTACAATAAAGGCAGGAAAGTATAAAGATATTGGCTCTCCATTTAGACCTATGACTAAAGAAGAATATGAGTACTTACAAAAGATGATAAATGAAACATATATGGATTTTATTAGATGGGTCGCTAAGTATAGGCATTTCTCAATAAATTACACCCTAAAAATAGCTGATGGAAAAATATACACTGGAGAAGATGCTAAAAAAGTAGGGTTAGTTGATGAGGTTGGAACAGAAGAAACTGCATTGAAAAAATTGGAAGAACTTGCAAATGTCTCAAATCCAGAAATTGTAGAGTATGGATTAAATGAAGATAATGGATTATTATTTAAATTAACATACTACTTAGGATATGGTATTGGAAAAGGTCTTGGAGAAGTTTTATATTCAGCAGGAATTAGAGATGAGAAAATTTTATTACATTAATTTCTTTTTTTATAACTTTTAAATAATTTTATTCCTTACAAAAATATAATGTGATAGTATGAGAGTAAGGATTAGAGATTTTATAGAAACTAATGAAGGATTATATTTTGCTGTAAATTCATACTATTATCCAGAAGATAGATTTTTTGCTTTTTTGAGATATGTTCCTTATGAGTTTGTAAATTTTGAAGTAGATAAAAATAATCTTAGAGTAATTAATGGAAAAAAATATGTAAAAATAAGTGAGAGTTCTTTGGCATACAAATTCTTAGAGGAAAATTTTAATAAGTATCTTTTTTATGATGAAACTATCGATGTGTTAATGCACGCAATTCCTAAGGAAGATGTAAAAAGAATATTAAAACCAAAAGAAAGATTAAAGGAAATTGTTAATGAAGAATATAAATTAAATGAGTTAGAAGAGAAATGTAGAAAATTGGCTTTAATATTAGAGGATTATGGAGTTCCAATTAAAAGTATGGGAGTTAGCGGATCTCTATTGTTAAAGTTAAATAGCAAAAATTCTGACATTGATTTTGTAATTTATGGTAGAGAGATGCATAAAAAAGGAAGAGAAGCATTAAAAGAGGCATTTGAAGATGGAAAATTAGAGCCATTGTCTGAAGATTTTTGGAAAATTGCATATAAAAAGAGAATTAAAGATGGAACATTAACTTATGAAGAATTTATATTTTATGAAAAGAGGAAGTATAATAGAGGAGTTGTAGATCATACTATGTTTGATTTACTATTTACAAGGGAATGGGATGAAATTATTGGAAAGTATGGTGATAAGAGATATAAAAATTTAGGCTTTGTAGAAATAGAGGGAGTTGTATTAAATGATGATTTTGCCTTTGACAATCCAGCAGTGTATAAAATTGAATGCTACAATGATGAGGATATAAAAGAGGTTGTTTCTTTCACCCATACTTATGCTGGTCAATGCTTTAATGGAGAGGAGATTATTGCAAGAGGTAAATTAGAGGAAGTTATTGATAAATCTGGAGATAAATATAAGAGAGTTGTTGTAGGAACTACGAGAGAGGCATATAATGAGTATATAAAGTTAAAAAATTTTGATTAAAAATTAAAAAATAAGGGTTTATTATGAGAGTTGAAACTCCTTCTAAGGTTATATTATTTGGAGAGCACGCAGTTGTTTATGGATATAGGGCAGTATCAATGGCTATCAATTTAACATCAACTATAAAAATTGATAAAATCAATGAAAGAAAAATAATATTAAATTTAAAGGATTTAAACAAGTCATTAAGTTTAGATTTAAATTATATAAAAGATTTAAATATTTCAAATTTAGATAATAATTTGAGTGATTTTAAATATTGCCTCTGTGCTATAAAAAACATATTAAATTATTTGGATATAGAACCAGAATTTGGGTTTAAAATGGAAATTTCTTCAAAAATTCCAGTGAGTTGTGGCTTAGGCAGTTCTGCCTCAATAACCGTTGGAACAATAAGGGCTGTTAGTAAAATTTATAACAAACCTCTTAAAGATGAAGAAGTTGCAAAACTTGGTTATTTAGTAGAGAAGGAGGTTCAAGGAAAGGCGAGTATTACTGATACCTCTACAATAACATATAAGGGGATTTTAGAAATAAAAAATAACAAATTTAAAAAAATTAAGGGTAGTTTTGAGGAATTTTTAAAAAGTTGTAAATTTTTAATAGTTTATGCTGAAAAAAGGAAGAAAAAAACTGTTGAGTTGGTTAATAAGGTTGCTAAAATTAAAGATAAGGAGATAATATTTAAAGAGATTGACGAAATAGTTGAGGAGGCATTAATAAGAAAAAATAAAGAAGATTTTGGAAGATTAATGACAAAAAATCACGAACTTTTAAAAAAATTGAATGTTTCTACGCCAAAACTTGATAAAATTGTTAATATTGGAAATATATATGGATATGGAGCAAA
>JALVUY010000101.1 GCA_027023665.1 Methanocaldococcaceae archaeon | reverse complement strand
GTAGATAAAGAAGAAATAGAAAATGCATTAAAAAATATCGTTAAGAAATTTACTATTATATGGTGAAAGATTATGATAGAAGTAGAAATTAAAGTAAAAATTGATAATAAAGATGAAATTACAAATAAATTAAAAAAACTCGGATTTAAATTTATTAAAAAGAAATTTCAGGAAGATATTTATTTTAATGGGATCAATAGGGACTTTAGAAAAACTGACGAAGCATTAAGAATTAGAGATGATGATGGAACTTTCTTTGTTACCTATAAAGGACCAAAGTTAGATAATATCTCAAAAACCAGAGAAGAAATTGAAGTAAAAATTGAGGATAAAGAAAAAATGAGGCAAATATTTAAAAAACTCGGATTTAAAGAAGTACATCCAATAAGAAAAATCAGAGAAATATATAAAAAAGACAATATTATAGCCAGTATTGATAATGTAGAAGGATTAGGAATATTCTTAGAATTAGAAAAATCAATATCTGATTCTGAGATTACCAAGAAAGATGAAATTTTAAATGAACTATTAGATTTACTGAAAAGTTTAAATATCAGTAAAGATAAGATTATTAGAAAATCATACTTGGAATTAAGGGGAGATCATGAAAACTTCTAAAACATCTAAATCAAAATTAACTAAGAGGAAAATATTAGCAATATTTGTAGCCATAGTTATGATGCTTTCTATAATTCCTGTATTTTTAATAGGGCTTTAAAGCAAAATAAGTATAATTGTAACGTAAAAATTACGAAATCATAATTTACTTTTTTTAATTATTAATTTTTATACTCCAATTTACAATTATTTTTGGATTTCTTTGGTGAAAAAAATGAGTAGTTTATTGGGGATAGTAATATTGATAGGTATCGGAATTGTTATTGGATATTTATTATTTGGTAGAAAAAGAGAAAAAGTAGTATATGTACAAAATACTCCCAGAAGTGGGGTAATCAATAATCAGGATGCCTATAGGATTAGTGAAGGTGGTTTAGGTAGCAATTTATTAGGAACTGCAGCAGCGGTCGCGGGAGGAGTTATTGCAGGAGAATTAATTGCTGACGCTGTTGAAGATATGATGCATGAAGATGTTGGTGAAGAGATACAGAAAGGAGTTAATGATGCTGTAGATTATATAGAAAATGCTATTAAAGATACTGGAGATCTTGTTGAAGATGCAATTGACGATATAGAAGACGATTTTAGTTTTTAAAGGAATAAATATTTATTTGCTAAAAATATTTTTATCAAATTTAAATTAGGAACTACTCAAAATCTTCAAAAACTATATATAAATAAAATATAATAATATAAATAAAAATTCAATTAAATTAAAGTTTGTGTAGTTTTAGCCCCGGTGGGGTAGCGGATATCCTTTGACACTGCGGATGTCAAGACCCGGGTTCGAATCCCGGCCGGGGCATATTTTTTATTCCATAGGGGGAAACCCCCTATTGGTATACCCCACGTCCATTAAGTTGCCCCTTTCAGGGGCAATTAATGTCATTATGAGGCATTGCTTCCTTTAGGAAGCAATGCATCCGTTTTGATGAAACTTTTTCTAAAAGTTTCAGGTGAAAAGATGTTTTTAGGTAATGATACAGTAGAGATAAAAGAAGGGAGATTTTTTATAGATGGTTATGATGCTATAGAATTGGCTGAAAAATTTGGAACGCCTTTGTATGTTATGTCAGAGGAGCAAATTAAAATAAATGTAAATAGATATTTTGAGGCGTTTAAAAGGTGGGAAGAAGAGACTGGAAAAGATTTTATTCTTGCCTACGCATACAAAGCAAACGCTAACTTGGCTATTACAAGATTGCTCTCTAAATTAGGATGTGGAGCTGATGTAGTCAGTGGAGGAGAACTATATATTGCTAAACTATCAAATGTGCCTCCAGAAAAAATTGTTTTTAATGGAAACTGTAAAACAAAAGAAGAAATTATAATGGGAATTGAGGCAAAGATTAGAGCTTTTAATGTAGATAGCATAAGTGAATTAATTTTGATAAATGAAACTGCAAAAGAGTTGGGAGAAGTAGCAAATGTAGCTTTTAGAATAAATCCAAATGTAGATCCAAAAACACATCCAAAGATTTCAACAGGGTTAAAGAAAAATAAATTTGGTTTAGATGTTGAAAGTGGTCTGGCATTAAAGGCTATAAAAATGGCTATGGAAATGGAAAATGTTAATGTGGTTGGAGTTCATTGTCATATTGGCTCCCAATTGACAGATATTAGTCCATTTATTGAAGAAACAAGAAAAGTTATGGATTTTGTCGTAGAATTAAAAAATGAGGGTATAGAAATAGAAGATGTTAATTTGGGAGGAGGTTTAGGAATTCCATATTATAAAGATAAAAAAATACCCACTCCAAAAGATTTGGCAGACGCAATAATAGATACAATGTTGGAATATAGTGATAAAGTAGAGATTCCAAACCTAATATTAGAGCCAGGAAGAAGCATAGTTTCCACTGCTGGCTATCTATTAGGAAAAGTTCATCATATAAAAGAAACTCCATTAACAAAGTGGGTTATGATTGATGCTGGAATGAATGATATGATGAGACCAGCTATGTATGATGCATATCATCACATAATAAACTGTAAAGTCAAAGATGAAAAAGAAATTGTTAGTATAGCAGGAGGGCTTTGCGAAAGTAGTGATGTTTTTGGTAGAGATAGAGAATTGGACAAAGTTGAAGTAGGAGATGTATTGGCTATATTTGATGTAGGTGCATATGGAATAAGTATGGCTAACAACTACAATGCAAGAGGTAGGCCAAGAATGATTCTAACAAGTAAAAAGGGAGTATACATAATTAGAGAAAGAGAGACCTATACAGATTTAATCTCCAAAGATTTAGTTCCTCCACATCTATTATAAATTATTATATGTTAAAATTTTCTTAAAATTTTTAATGTTTTTAGTTTTTACAGTTTAATCAAAAAATAATGTGTAAT
>JALVUY010000100.1 GCA_027023665.1 Methanocaldococcaceae archaeon | reverse complement strand
TGACGCCCTTCGCCCTCTTGGCGGAACAATACCCCGGCAAGCGGGGTATTGCCGCAGAGGGTTTCGGTTGTCTGCTTGACGTTTGCCCGAGTTACTCGGTTTGCCGTCAAGCTCTTTTTTAAAGCCACACGCGGAGAATTTTGTAAAACGTTAATTTGCCTGAGTGGGTTTGGTGCTTTGGTTGGTAGAATGGCAGGAAGGGGGGGCGTGTTATGTCTTTCTTGGTGTTTTCACATAAGTAAAGGGGCTTCTTTTTAAGAAAAGCCCCTTTACTTAATACTATAGTATTACTATAAGTATACTATAGTATTACTATGGAATTTTTATACTTCTATAAATCTTATTATAATGGCATTTACAGAGATGAGAAATCCAATTTTACTCACGAGAGGCTACCATTTTACTCACGAGAGGCTACCATTTTACTCACGAGAGGCTACCATTTTACTCACGAGAGGCTACCATTTAACTGAGTTATATAGAATTTTTATATCTAAAAATTCTTGACTTTTTGTATTTTTGAATTACAATAGTTTAAAGATTAAATAAAGGGGGTGTAGCTATGTCTGATTTAATAGGGTTGTCTGAGATAGCAAAGGAATTGGATTTATCATATCCAACGGTTTATAGGTATTGTAGGGATATGAAGGATAAAGAATTAAAAGGGTATATAGTTGTGAAAAAGAAAGGAAAGAGAAACGTTTATTTTGCTAAACCGTCGACAGTTGCAAAACTAAAGCAAATCCTTGGTTATGAGGAGGATGAGAATGAAGAAAAAGACTAAAAAAGAATGCCACCCCCGGGTAAAGGGTGGCAGTAAGCAACCTTTTATAGTAGCCACACAAAAAGATAATATAGTTAAAGAGTTAGAAAAGTCAATTCCAATCGGGATTTTACCACTTATATTTGGAAGATTACCTATTTTTCTACCGTTGCAAAAAGCAAAAAGAATTGATGAGAAATCTATACTAAAGTTTGATAACGATAATCTTTCTTTTGTTGGTTCTTCTAAAAAGATAAAAGAAATATACGTTAGTGGTTATATATTAACAACACAGGAAGAAGACATACTTCTTTTTCTTGCACGGAAAGCAGTTATACAAGGTAGGTTAGTAAAAACAAGTTATGCTGAAATCTCGAGAGTAGTGTTTGGTAAAAAGAAATTGAATGCGGAAGTAAGGAGAAAAATAGAAGAAATATTGGATGTTTTAGCTAAAACAGAAACAACTATTGTAGAAAATGATTGGTCAAAAACAACGTTTGGCTTTATTTCAGACAGACATAGAAAGCAAGATGAAGATTACAGGCATCCTCTATTTGTGTATTTAAAGGATGTGTTTTTCTCTATGATAACAAAAAACAATAGTTTTTATATTCAAAACCTGAAGCACCGTAGAAAATTAAGGAGCCCTAACCTGAAAAAGATATATTCTTTCTTATGCTCTACAAACTTTAAGCAAGTTTCTTTAAGAAAAGTATACGACAATTGTAGAATAAAACAAAGATGGGATAATTTTAAAAGAGCAATACAAAACCCGAAGCTGATACAATTTTTAAGTGAGGTTAAGAACTGCGAGGTTCAAGTTGATATTAAAAAAGAGCTTATTGTTTTTATTCCTAAAATAAAAGCGATAAAAGGGGGTAAGAATGAATAAAATACTACCCCATTCGATAGAGATAGAAAATGCTTTATTGTTTAGTATCCTTCTTAATAAGACATCCGATGAGTTTGTTTTGGATATGCAAGAAATTTCTTTTCTCAAACCTGAAGATTTTTATAGCGAAAAGAATCAAAAACTTTTTGAAGCTTTATTGCACTTTAAAGAAAAAAAGGAACTTCCCGATCCACTTAGGCTGTTTGAGTATTTTAAAAAAACAAGAGGCATGAATGAAGCTTTGTATGTAACTGAATTAACAAGTTCACAAGTGATACCATCTCAGAATTTAGTCAAACATGCCCAAATTATCAAAAAATACTCTTACCAACGTCAAATTGATCAGCTATCAGCTCAAATTAGAATTATATTACAAAATAGCGAGGACTCAGAGAAAATAACAGAGAAGATTAAGGAAATTGCAAATAAAATAGCTGACTTAACGCATAAGAGCGAAAATATCCTGAAAGATGATACAATTCGTTCAATTGATTACACAAGAGCTCAAAAACCTACGGCAGTTTGCTATGGTCTGCTACCGACAGGCTCTGTGTCGTTGCTAGCTGCTCCTTCTGGAACAGGTAAAACCTATACGGCAATATCCCTTGCTTTTTCATTTATAGCTGAAACAAAAGGAAAAGCTTTGTTGTGGCTTAGTGAGGATTTGGATGTTGTGGATTATCGTGTTAAACAAATGATTGAGAATACAAATTGGAAGGATAAAGAAGAATTGATTTTATCTAACCTAAAATACGTTTACGATGAAGCTCAGCCTCTTTTGATAAAAACCTATGGGGCGACAATGATAGATCCTCATATGGCAAGTAGACTTGAAAATTATATGCAACGGTTTGATTTTTTAATTCTTGACCCTCTCCTATCGTTCTTTGGATCGAATGAAAATGACAATTCAAGTGCAAGGCTGTTTTTGAATGCATTGTATAAACTGGTAAGGGGGACAAAAAAATCTATATTGCTTGTGCACCATACAGGTAAGAGCAGGGACGACAACGAGGATGACCCTTATAAGATACTTGAGGTGTTGAAAAATCAGATTAGGGGAGCAAGTGCTTTTGTAGACGGTGTAAGGACTGCTCTCTATTTGAAAAAGAGTAAAGATAATGAAAATACGAGAGAAATTGTTGTGGTTAAAAGCAATGTTGGTAAGATAGGGATGAAACAAGCTATTCAAATGCCTTTTGAGAAAAATGTCCATAAAATCAAGGTTTAATGCTATAATGTCATAAGGCGTCATATTGACGCCTTATGACAAAAAGTGACGCCGGGGTATAAAAATGGTAGAGAAACAGGAAAAGC
>JALVUY010000099.1 GCA_027023665.1 Methanocaldococcaceae archaeon | reverse complement strand
AGTAAATTTAAAAAATGGTTATTAACTCCCATAGGAATTCCTATGAATCTAATAAAATTTCAAGTATTTGAACCCATCTCCATTTTCAAAAGAGTAATGGATCTCACTAAATTCTTTAGCAAATTCAATAACATCCTCTCTAACTTTTTCAGGTTTTTCTTGGTCAATTGCAATTCTTTTCATAAATTCAGCAATTATTTCCATATCTTTTTCTTTCATACCTAATCTTGTGCATTCTTGAGTTCCTAATCTAATACCGCTTGGATTTTCAGAATTATTAACATCATCCCAAGGCAATAAGTTTTTATTTAAGATAATATTTGCCTCTTCATAAATCTTAGCTAAATCACTCGCAGAGTAATTTATGTCTGGAGAACTTTCAATATCAATTACTACCTGATGGCTTTCTGTAAATCCTTTATGTTCACATAAAACATTGAATCCTCTTTCATACAATGCCTGAGCCAAAGCTTTAGCATTTTTTATAACCTGTTTAGCATATTTCTCTCCAAATTCTAACATTTCTGCTAATGCAATGGCTAAACCAGCTTTATGATGCATGTGGTGGTTACTAACGACTCCTGGAAATACATGAGTGTCTATTTTATTAGCATTTTCTTTTTTAGTTAAGATAATTCCTCCTTGTGGGCCAAAAAATGTTTTATGAGTACTTCCCATTAAATAATCCGCTCCTTCTCTTAATGGGTCTTGGAATTGTTTTCCAGCTATTAAACCAAGAACATGAGCCCCATCATAGGCAATTTTAGCTCCTACTTCTTGAGCAGCTTCATAAGCGTCAGCTACTGGATGCGGAAACAAAAATAAAGAGCCACCAAATAAAATAAGTTTTGGTTTTTCTTCCAATATTTTCCTAATCATTGCGTCAGGATCAATATTCATCTCTTCAGGATCAAATGGATGATTAACTACTTTTAATCCTCTAATTCCAGCAGCACTAACCTTCCAATGACTTATATGTCCACCATCTGGAACGTTTAAAGCCATTAACTTGTCTCCAGGTTTTGTTTCAGCAAAAAATACTGCTAAATTAGCTACAACTCCACTTGTTGGTTGAACATTTGCGTGTTCTGCTTTAAATAACTCCTTAGCCAATTCTATACAGATTATTTCAACTTCATCTATATATTTACATCCTTGATATAATCTTTTACCAGGCAATCCTTCAGCATATCTATGCATAAAATCAGTAGCACATGCTTCTCTAACAGCTAAACTTGTTATGTTTTCACTGGCTATTAACTTTATGCACTCTCTCATCCACTCATGCTGTTTCATAGAAATTTCTCTAATTAATTTTGGAATATCCAAATATTTCATTATTATCCCTCTTTTAAATCTTTTAAATAGTAATTTTGTTGTCTGTGTTATACAGCTAGCAATTTATATATTTAACTTGGGATTTAATTAAAAGAAAGTGTTGTATAATTAAGTTTGACAATTAATAATATTTTTGGTGTAAAGATGATAAAAGTGTGTGTTATTGAAGGGGATGGAATAGGAAAAGAGGTTATTCCAGAGGCGGTAAAAATATTAAAAGAACTTGGAGATTTTGAAATAATAAAAGGAGAGGCGGGATTAGAATGTTTAAAGAAATATAACAATGCATTGCCAGAAGATACTATAGAAAAGGCTAAAGAAGCGGATGTTATTTTATTTGGTGCTATAACTTCCCCAAAACCAGGAACAGTTAAAAATTACAGAAGTCCAATTATAACTTTAAGGAAATTATTTAATCTATATGCAAATGTTAGACCAATAAACAACTTTGGATTAGGACATATAATAGGAAAAATTGCAGATTATGAATTTTTAAATATTAAAGATGTTGATATGGTAATTATAAGAGAGAATACAGAAGATTTATATGTTGGTAGAGAAAAGTTGAATAAAGACATAGCTGTGGCTGAGAGAGTTATAACAAAAAAGGGCTGTGAAAGAATAATAAAATTTGCATTTGAGTATGCAGTAAAAAATAATAGAAAAAAAGTGTCGTGTATACATAAGGCAAACGTTTTAAGAATTACTGATGGTTTATTTTTAGAGGTTTTCAATACTATAAAAAAGACTTATGAGAATATAATAGAAGCAGATGATTATTTAGTCGATGCAACATCTATGTATTTAATAAAGAATCCCAATATGTTCGATGTTATTGTAACAACTAATATGTTTGGAGATATTTTATCAGATGAGGCTTCAGCATTAATTGGTGGCTTAGGTTTGGCACCATCAGCAAACATTGGGGATAATAAGGCGTTATTTGAGCCAGTTCATGGTTCTGCTCCAGACATATCTGGGAAAGGAATAGCAAATCCTATGGCTGCTATATTAAGTGTTGCAATGCTTTTTGACTACATTGGTGAAAAAGAGAAAGGAGATATTATTAGAGAGGCAGTAAAATATTGTTTAATGAATAAAAGGGTTACCCCTGATTTGGGTGGATGTTTAAAAACAAAAGATGTAGGAGACGAAATTTTAAAGTTTATTAGAAGTAAAATAAGGAGATATTAATGAAAATAAAAATTACAAAGTCCCATATAGCCCTTTTTATTAGCATCCTTTTTATATTTGGAATTTTATACTATATAGGAATAAAAAAAATAATCAATACATTATTTAAGGTTAATCCTATATATATAATCTTAGCCGTTATTTTACAGTTAGTAGTTACTCTCATAATGTCAATTAGATGGAGATTTATTACGAAAATTTTAGGATATAAGTCTTCATTAAAAAATATTTTTTTATTAATTCTTATGGGAACTTTTATTAACAATATTACACCATCAATGAAAAGTGGTGGTGAGGCTTTTAGAGCCTACTACTTATCAAAACTCGAAAATATTCCAAAAGGTTTGGCATTTTCAACTGTAGTAGTAGAAAGAGTGTTAGATTTATCAATCTTTTTGTTCTTTACATTATTTGTAATAGGATATTCCATTATCAGTGGATTTAAATATATAATATATTTAATATTATCTTGGATT
>JALVUY010000098.1 GCA_027023665.1 Methanocaldococcaceae archaeon | reverse complement strand
CGAGTATATAAAACTCACCCACCTCCCCTATCTCCTTGTTTCGCAAGGAGAATAATGAAATCTGAAAGATTTCATCTGAATTCATCACCGCCCTAAAGCAGAGTTTCTTAGCAACAATTTATGGTAAAGAGGGATTAAATAATTTTTAATGATTTTTAAATTGATACCGTAATCTTTAAATATACTATTTTAATATGTCTTATGGTAAGAACTTTTATATTTTTTAACTATTTTGGAGGTGTTGATAATGGAAGAGAGAATATATACTATTCCATTGAGAGATGTTATAAACAAATCTGTTAGAAATAAGAGAGCTCCAAGAGCTATAAAGAAGATTAAGAGATTTTTAATGAGACATATGAAGGCAGAAATTGTTAAGATAGATAATGAATTAAATGAGAAGATTTGGGAGAGAGGTATTCAAAAACCTCCTGCAAGAGTTAGAGTAAAAGCAGTTAAAAAGGATAATGTAGTTATTGCAACTCTTGCAGAGTAAATTTATTTTTTATTTAAAAAGTGATAGTTATGATAATAAGAAAATACTTTTCAGGGATTTCAACTATTGGAGTATTGGCAATGGCTACTGAAGATATAACCTTATTGCCAATTTTTCTTGATAAAAATGATGTTAATGAAGTTTCTGAAGTTTTAAAAACTAAATGCCTCCAAGTTAATATAGGAGGTAGTTCTTTACTTGGTTCTTTGTCAGTTGGAAATAAATATGGCATATTATTACCAAAAATCATTGATGACAAAGAATTAAATAAAATAAAAAGTTTTTTAAAAGATAATGATTTAGATTTGGATATTAAAATTATAAAATCAAAAAACACTGCCTTAGGTAATTTAATTTTAACTAATGATAATGGAGCATTAATTTCTCCAGAATTAAAAGAATTTAAAAAAGACATTGAAGATGCTTTAAATGTTGAAGTTGAAGTAGGAACTATTGCTGATCTTCCAACAGTTGGAAGTAATGCAATAGTAACTAACAAAGGTTGTTTGACACATCCATTGGTTGAAGATGAAGAACTTGAATTTTTAAAAAACTTATTTAAAGTTGAATACATAGGAAAAGGAACAGCAAATAAAGGAACTACATCTGTTGGTGCTTGTATAATTGCAAATTCTAAGGGAGCAATAGTTGGAGGAGACACTACTGGGCCAGAACTTTTGATAATTGAAGATGCCTTGGGATTAATTTAAACTTTTCTTTTTTATTTTGCCTATAATTATTTTTTATTTAATTTTATATTTTCTATTTTTTATTGCATTTTTTAGATAATTTCTGAATTTTTAATGATAATGATGCAAGTAAAACAAGGACTGGTATAAATTCTAATCTACCAACCCACATTCCTATAATTCCTGCGATTTTTCCAATTGTAGGAGTTTTTAAGGTAACAACACCTAAAGACATTCCAATGTTTGAAACAAAAGAAACTGCATCAAATATAGATTTGTATGGACCATAACCTAAGAATATAAATGTTAATGCTATAAAAAATGAGGTTATTCCATATAAAAAGAATATTACAAATGCTTCTCTAATTATTTTATAATCCAATTCAATATTATCAAGATGTTCATAAATTACTGCTGATTTTGGATATATAACATCTTTTATTTCATAATACATTGCTTTTAATATAACTAAAAACCTAATTATCTTAACCCCTCCAGTTGTAGTTCCTGCTCCTCCCCCTATAAACATTAAAAATATAATTAAAAATAAAGAAAGATTTGATAAATTAGCAATATTGATAGTAGTAAATCCTGTAGAAGTCATAGCAGAAACTACTGTAAATAAAGAGTCTATTATAGATATATGGTCTTTTATAGAAATTATTATTGAGACAATAGTTATAACAATTATAGCATACTTAGTCTGAATATCATTAAAATACTTTCCAGTTAATATCCTATGATGGATTGAGAATGATATAACCCCTCCAACCATCATTATCCATATCATAACAATTTTTGCTAAATCGTTGTATGGAAAACTGTAATTGCTTATACTCATTCCTCCAGTACTAATTCCAGTCATTGTTAAATTCATAGCATCCCAAAAACTTAACCCTGATAAATATAATAAAAGAATTCCTAAAATTGTGTATAAAACATATATCCACACAATAGTTTTTATTGTGCTTATAGCACTTGGCATAATCCTTTCTTGTCGAGCCTCAGAGGCATATAGTAGATAAGCAACAGTTCCAGATCTTGCTAAAACAAGGGCTGATAATACTAAAATTCCAACCCCTCCAATCCACTGCTGAAAACTTCTCCAAAATAAAACAGATTTTGGTAGAACTTCTACATTTGGTATTAATGTCATTCCTGTTGTGGTCCAAGCAGACATACTTTCATAAACTGCATCTACATAGGAAAAATATGGAATAGAAAGATATAGCGGAATAGCTCCTATTAAAGAGGCTATTAACCAGGCTAATGCAGATGCTATCATACTGTGATGTAATTTTAAATTTCTTGGCTTTGTAATTTTTTTCAATATGCAACCAAAAATAGTAAAAAATATTCCAGGAACTAAAAAATCGAAAATAGTATTTTCATTGTAATAAAAGGCGACGATGCAAGGAATCAATGTAAATAATCCTATAACAGCTATAATTCCTCCTAAGATATTTAAAATACCTTCAATATCTTTTTTATTAAGAATATCCAACATTATCACCCAGTATTAATATACTTCAAGATGCCCACATCTTTATATTCTAACACCAAAACTAAATATCTTAATAAAAATAACCTTACTTTTTTGTCTTCAACATACAAATATGAAATCACATATTTCCTTTTTTTAGTTTGTCTTATTACTTGTTTTATTACTAATACGGGTTTTAAATTTCCATTAACTTCTTTTTCTTCTATTTCAATATCTTTTATATTGCTAAATATATCATATATTATTGCTCTATTATCTTTCAGAACTTTAACTACTAACTTATATTTAATTTTTACAATAAACTCTTCCTTAATACGCTCTTCAGTAA
>JALVUY010000097.1 GCA_027023665.1 Methanocaldococcaceae archaeon | reverse complement strand
TAACTAAATACTAATTAACCACTAAAAAAATAACGGGGGATATAATGGATATAAAGGAACTCATCTTAAATCCAAACAACTTCTTTAAAAATTTATCTAATAAAGAAATATCTCTTAAAGAACCATTTATTATTGTCTTAGTTTTCTCTATATTAATAGCAATCTCTACCTATATCTCAACTTCAATACTATACAAAATATTTCCACCACAATATCAACAAATTATGGCATTCACAAAAATAATTGGCTTAGTATCAACATTTATTGGAGGATTTATTGCATGGTTAATAATTTCAGGAATTATGCATTTAATATCAATTGCTTTTAAGGGGGAGGGTAGTTTTAAAAAAACATTATCTTTTGTAGGTTATGGATTTATACCTAACATTATAGGAGTATTAATAACTATTCCTATTGCATACTATTATTTATCACAAATACATATTCAGCCATTAACTATAACCCAATTACAAAACCCTATTATTGTTAAAATGGTTATGAAACAGATATTTCCAAAAACTTTAATATACACAAATGCACTAATAGGATTTGCTGTAACGATATGGAACTTATATATATGGACTTATGCTATAAAATATGCAAGAAACTTAGAGTTAAAGAAGGCATTTATAACTGCATTAATCCCAACAGTTATATTTGGTTTATATCAACTATACAGTGTATTAAAATTTCTATAAATTGAGGGAAAAATATGAGAGAATTAAAAAATCTATTAATTACTTTTTTACTTTTTATTCTTTTAACTCAAACCTCTGCCTATATAACATTTAAAAATATTGACTACAAAACTCAATACTTAGAGCCTTCAAAAACCTATGATTTATATGTAACGTTTGAATCAGATGAGGAGATTAATAACACTCTCGTTTATATAAAACCTTACAACCAAATGTCAGAAAAATATATCCAAATAATTAAAGGTAAGCAGTGGATAGGACATCTTTTCCCATCTGAAATTGGAGTGGGCCATTTTATTATAAAAATTAAAGATAATGCACCAAATTATGACTATAAAATGGTAGTTTATTGCAACTATACTAAAAATGGAGAACAATACTCTGAAAATAGAATTTTTACACTTCCTGTAAGAGGAAAGGCAAATATTATAATAAAACCTAACAGTAATATTCTAAAGGTAGGAACAAATAATGTCTTAATTCTATTAACTAATGAGGGGACGGGACCTGCTGAGAATATTAAAATAACCTTCCAAAATTCAAACAATTTAGTAATTTTAGGGGATAACACATATACAATAACATCTTTGAGTCCTAAAATTACAACCTGCGTTCCCTTAACGATAGTTGCTAAAAAAGAGGGAGTTTATTCTATAAATTATAAAATATCCTACGAAAATCCTTATGATTTATTGGAATTAACTCAAAAATCAGAAACAATAAATGGGGATTCAAAAACAGAAACTTTAACATATCAGAATAAAAATATAGTTGAAAATACAGGAATTATATCATTCAATGTGTTTCCAAATGATTTGGTCTCAATAAATATTAATAATCCGATAATCACAGTAGGAAAAATTAATAATTTAACAATCTCAATAAAAAATAATTATAAAGATTCTTTATTTATTGTCCAAATAAATAAATACTTCATTGGAGAGAATCAAAAAACCGTATTCATTAAAAAAGGAGAAACAAAAAATATAACATTCCAAATAAAAGTAGATAAAGAGGGAATTACCTCAATACCTCTAATTATATACTTTGATAACAACCAAATAGAGAAAAACTTAACGATAGATGTTATAGGAAAGGCAGATTTGGTTTTAAGTGGGATTGATGTAGAAAGTTCATTTAATGAAGTTAAAATAACAGGGGATATTGATAATATAGGAACTGGAATGGCTAAGAGCGTTCTAATCTCAATAGAAAAAACAAAGGATATAATCCCAAAGAGACCTTATGAAAACTACTTTGTAGGAACATTAAACCCTGATGACTATGGAAGTTTTGAATTACACTGTATAATTAACGGAACAGTAAATGAAATCCCAGTAGTTATTACCTATAGAGATGAGAATAATAACTTAATTACAATCTATAAGACAATAAATATAAACAGAGAACTTATATCTTCAAAGAATGTGAATAAAGGAGGAGTTAACTATATTATCATAGGAATAGGAGTTTTATTCTTAGTTGGAGTATGTTATATAGTTTATAGAGGATTTCTAAGAAAGAATTCTAAGTAATTTTTTATTTTTAGTATTAGTATTAATTATGTAAAGGGAAAGGATAATTGAGCTAAGAAATGTAACAAAAATCTACTATATGGGTAGTGAGGTAATATATGCCTTAAAAAATGTAAATCTAACTATTGATGAGGGGGAATTTGTTTCTATTATGGGCCCTTCTGGAAGTGGAAAATCAACTTTATTAAATATTATTGGATGTTTAGATAAGCCAACAGAGGGAGAGGTTTATATTGACAATATAAGGACAAAAGACTTAGATGACAATGGATTAACAAAAATTAGGAGAGATAAAATTGGCTTTGTCTTTCAGCAGTTTAATTTAATTCCTTTACTAACAGCCTTGGAAAATGTAGAACTTCCACTAATTTTTAAGTATAGGAATTCAATGAGTGAAGAAGAGAGAAGAAAAAGGGCTTTAGAGTGTTTAAAAATGGCTGAGTTGGATGAAAAATTTGCCAATCATAAGCCAAATCAATTGAGTGGGGGACAACAGCAGAGAGTGGCTATAGCGAGAGCGTTGGCTAATGATCCTCCTATTCTATTATGTGATGAGCCTACAGGAGCTTTAGACAGTAAGACAGGAGAAAAGATAATGAATCTATTAAAAAAATTAAACGAAAATGGAAAAACTATAATTGTAGTTACTCACGACCCAAATGTTGCAAAGTTTGGAGATAGAATAATTTACATTAAAGATGGAAAAATAGAAAAAGAGGAAATATTAAAGTGAAATTATGATAAATAAAGAATCAAATTTTGACGAAACTAAGTCAGTAGTTATAGGTATTATGATATTT
>JALVUY010000096.1 GCA_027023665.1 Methanocaldococcaceae archaeon | reverse complement strand
GTTTCAGCGGTGGCACTGGATAAAAGAAACGGAAAAATTGACTCATTTTACCATCTTCCTTACTGCTACGGAGTGCTTTGCTTTCTTAAGTCTCCACCTTACTTTTTATTAAACTCAAACGATAATTACAGAGGCTATGCTTACCACTTTTTTGACGACTTTTTTCAAAGTAAATTGCCCGTTCGATATGTTGTATACGACTTTCCGCCTATTTACATAAGAGGCTTGAGGATATTTAAGGTATCCGTAACTGACGGAGTTTCGGTTGAAATAAGTCCAGGGATTGTCACAGGCAACGAAGTTTCAGCCGCAAGGTGGATTCCTTAGGGATGTTAGCGTGAAACTGAGACAAGATTAACCTGAGCATTAGTGGAGTTAAAAGTAAGTATTTTTATTTACCTCTCGTCGTACTATATGCTTATATATTAAACCTTCATCATTGCTAATAATTAATAAGTAAAAAAATTAATAAGTAAAAAGAAAAAATCTTTTACGCATCTATTACCACCTTAGTCTGTTAATTCTATAAGATATTTTAATTACTTTCCGTACTTTTGTATGATATTCATGAGCTATTACAGTTATTGTACTATGAGGTAAGAATTTAATATTAAAAAATCTATACTTTTCTCTGGAGCCTTATACTAAAAAATCCTCATTTATAATTTAGTATCTATTTTGTATTTGAGAACATACTTTTGTTTATTCTATCCCTTTCTAATTTTAAATACACTATACCGGATTTGGATAATATTTGTCGTAAAAAATATAGTGGAGTCCTGATTTGTCCAACATGGTGAATCTTTTATGCTGATTTTATAAAACAGCATTAATATTATTAGCTTAACCAATCTTCTTTTTTTAGATTTTTGATTCTATCGAAATGACCATCATGAGAAACAAGTATAAAATCATTACAGAGAACTGTAGAAGCAATTAAAATATCTGCGTCTTCGATAGGCTCTCCTCTTTGTTTTAAATTTGCATAAATTTCCGAAGCAGTATCAAAAATATTTTGAGTATCTAACAATATCAATCCATAATTCTTGCAAAGTAGCTCAAACTTCTTCAATTGAGGAACAGCGTTGGCAGCCAAAAGTCCTCGTTTTATCTCATAGTAACTTATTCCATTTATAAGAAATCTTTTGCCCTCTAACTCCAATCTCTGCGCTTTTTGCTTTACCTTTTCGTTGTCTTTCATAAGGTAGGAAATAATATTGGTATCAAGTATATATGTCATTTAAAAAGAGGCCTCCTTTTAATCGATTCCTCAAAGGTTTTAACCTGTTCTGGCTTTAATTCCTTTAATATTCCCGACATTGCTTCTAATATAAGAATTCGTTTTATCCTTTCGTAAAATTCCTGATTAGAAACTTTATTCCATTCGATAGAAACCTCGCTTAACATTTTAGAAACGACACTCGATACTTTATATTTATCTATACTGTTAAAAAGTCCATTTTCATCTTCGTCTATTATTTTGTCAATTGTTTCTAAAACTTTTAATGGTAGTATTCCCTGATTTAGTTCCTTGTAAGAATTATCTGTAAGTGCTGTTTCAGTATCAAATTCGGTAAGTTGATATATGTTCGAGGTGTTCTCGGTTTGCATTATTTTGAATAAAGAGAAAGTATACAATGTATGTTTTTTAGGAAATCTTTCAGAACTATCTCTCTCAGGTTCTTCAATTATTGTTCCTACTTCTCTACTACTAACAAACGAATCTGGCAAGACAGAAGACATAATTATATCCTTACTTGATGCTACCTCTTGATAAAGCATTATTCAAACCTCCTTAATAATTCTCCTTCAATCATCTTAAAAAACCAGTCATCGGTTAATAAATGGGCTTCTTCTGCCCATGTAATTACTTCTTTCTTGCTATTAGGAACATCGCCACCAATAGATCTAACCATAGTTTCCCATATCAGGGCATCTACATTTTTTCTCTTGCCGCGAAGAAATCGTAAATGCACTGCACCTTTTGGTTTTGCAGAGGGAAAAGAAAATCTTAGATCAATATTTAAAAGCGAACTATTAACGCCTGTTTCCCCAAATAGCCTTTTGTCTATTTGTATACTTAGCTTTAAATTTTCCTTTAAAAATTTGAATAAATCTTCCTTTTTGTAATCAAAATCGATAGCGTCAATATATCTTAATAATAGGCTGCTAAATTTTAAATTATTTTCTGAGTTTGGATACGCGTCATAAAGTACATCCAGAAGATTGTTTATTCTTTCTTTAAAATCGTTCCATACATATCCTTCTGTGTCGTTTAAAGTGATGATTCCGGGACCTATTTGAATGAGAGGCCATTTCTCCTTATTTTTCCGAAATCGATGCTGAACAACATATCCAGCAATTTCATCGGGTATAGCCGCAGTAGGTAACTGTTCGTGGAAAGGATATTCATCTTTTATTCTATCATATATTCTCCCAATTAATACTTTGTAATGTGGATCTACCTTCATTCCTTGACCAGACTCTTGCAATTCCCACTTTATTTCAAATATAGCTTCTACAAGAGGTTTATTCTTTAATATTTTTTCTACAGTCATTTTTATACCTCCGCATCATTCTTAAGATAATTTTTTCTAATTCTTTTATAAAGATACAATACTTATATATCTATTCCTAACATTAACATTTCACACTGTATATTATTTTTATTCCTAGTATTCCTTACACTTAAATCACTGCTTATATAATAAACATAACAAAGAATAGAAAAAAGTCAACTTGTTTTTTCATTAGATTTTGTATTTCAATGAAATTTAGTAAAAATGTGATAAAAAGTGTGTAATCAGTGGGAATGCTAAAATTCTATATGTAGCAACTTTTACAAAATTTTTGTAAATGATAAAGAACGATACCTATAAACAAAATAAAACGAAAACCCTTTCTACCCCTCGGAATTCTCGGATTCTTCGGAGAGTTCGCGAAGGATGTCGAGCGCTGTTTTTAGAATCCTTTCCCGGTTTTTGCGCACGAACGGGTCGTGCTCTTTTTGCTCGTCGAGATATTTATTAATTGCATCCTGCGGCGTGATTGCAAGGTGGCTGCTGTAA
>JALVUY010000095.1 GCA_027023665.1 Methanocaldococcaceae archaeon | reverse complement strand
TAATAATGTTACGCCTAAAAAATAAAAAATTAGATTTATTATGCTCTTGCTCTTCTTCTCTCTCTCTTTAACCTTCTTAATCTTTTCTTGTACCATTTCCATCTCATTCTACCTTTCTTTTTCCATCTTCTTGAACTCCTCTTTATAGTATCACCCTCTATATTATTTTTTTCTATTTATAAAACTTTTAGAAGTAAATTGTTAAGATGTAATAGTGATAGGTATTATATATACTTTTATTTTAACCAACTACCTTTTTCTACTACGATATAACCTTCTTTATTTGCCTTAGGAGCTATCTTTAGGATATTTTCTCTAAATTCGGGATCGCTTTCTACTGCTTCATCGTCTCTAAGAACATTTCTGCTGTCAATAATATAGTAACTTTCTTCCATCTCTAAGTTATATTTTTCTAAAACTTCGCTGAATTTATTAATTATTTCTTCAGCTTCTTTCTTTATCTTTTCAATAGTTTTTTCGTCCATATTAATTCACCATAAGGTAAATTGGAAATAAATAATATTAAATTAAGCCTAAATCTCTTAAAACATTTTCTAATATTTTCTTATGTTCTTCGCTCATTTCACACAGAGGAAGTCTTAACTCTCCTGCTGGTCTTCCAATCATATTTAGAGCAGTTTTTACTGGAATTGGATTAGTTTCAATAAACATTACTTTCATTAATGGAAAGAGTTTGTAGTGTATTTCTCTTGCTTTTTCAAAATCTCCTTTAAGGGCAGAATCAACCATTTCAACGAACTCTTTAGGGACAATATTCGCTACAACGCTTATAACTCCTTTGCCTCCTAACGCAATTATTGGTAAGGTTAATTCATCATTTCCTGAAAGAACTGTAACTTTAGCATCATATATTAATTCAGAAACCTGAGAGAGATTTGGATTAGCCTCTTTAACTGCTGAAATATTACTATATTCTTCAGCCAACATCTTAACAGTTTTTGGTTCTAAATTGACAGAAGTCCTTGAAGGAACATTATATAAAATAATAGGAATGTTTATAGACTCTGCTACTTTACCAAAATGTTTTCTTAAGCCTTCTTGAGTTGGTTTGTTATAGTATGGAGTTATAGATAAAACAGCATCTGCTCCAACATCTTCAGCAAATACTGATAGTTCAATAGCCTCTCTTGTGCAGTTTGATCCTGCTCCTGCAATTACCTGAACTCTACCATTTACTATATCGACAACTTTTTCAACAACTCTTTTATGCTCTTCGTGAGATAGTGTAGGACTTTCTCCGGTAGTTCCAACTGCTACAATTCCACTAACTCCATTTTCAATTAAAAAATTGATATTTTCTTCTAATCCCTCATAATCTACTTCATTATTTTTAAAAGGAGTAATAATTGCGGGATAAACCCCTTTAAACATATCTTCACCTTTATTATTGTAACTGTCTCATTTTGTGTGTTATATATCCAGCGATTCTATTTCTTAATCTTTTTGTAGATATTACAGCAACTTTTTCTAAGACTTTTTTATTGGTTTCAAAGTCAGTTGTAAATAAATCTCTATATTTTTTAATTAACTCCATAGAGGTTCTTTTAATAAATGCTTGCCTTACTCTTCCCATTTTCTCACCTGCCTATAGTTATTTATTTTTGTGTTTCTTTCAGATATTTTTTTTGGAGGTATTTGTTATGTTCAATTAATATTTGAAATATTTTTATACCAACATCTTCATTAACATTATGTTCTTTACAAAGTTTTCTTATTCTATTGTATATATATTTTTCTCTATCTGGATCATTAATAGGAATTCCCAGTTCTTTTTTAACTTTAGCAACTTCCTTGGCTAAACTATTTCTTTCAGCAATTAACTTTAATATCTGGTTGTCAATTTCATCAATTCTTTTTCTAATCTCACTAAGTTTCTCTATCATTTTAACTCTCCTAAAAATTTATTATAGAGAGTTTAATTTTAATAACAAAATAGGCAATATTTAAAAAATAGAAAGGGATATAAAAATGTTTTCAATATCATATAAATACCAAAACAATGAACATTATAGAAATTATATTTAAACGAAGTTACATAAATATTTTAAGTTGGTGATGTAATATGTTCAGAGGAGTTTTAGAAAGTGCTAAGGAGTTTAAGAAAGTAGTTGATACAGTAGCAACACTTTTAGATGAGATTTGCTTTGAAGTTGATGAAGAGGGAGTTAAAGCAGCGGCAATGGATCCAAGTCATGTAGCATTAGTAAGTTTAGAAATTCCAAGATTGGCATTTGAAGAGTATGAAGCAGATTCTCATGAAATTGGAATTGATTTAGAAGCATTTAAAAAAGTTATGAATAGAGCAAAATCAAAAGATAAGTTGATATTAGAATTGGATGAAGATAAAAACAAATTAAATGTTATATTTGAAAATACTGGTAAGAGAAAATTTAGTTTGGCATTGTTAGATATTAGTTCATCATCAGTAAAAGTTCCTGATATAGAGTATCCAAATGTGATAATGATTAAAGGAGATGCCTTTAAAGAGGCATTAAAAGATGCTGATTTATTTAGTGATTATGTAATTTTAAAAGTGGATGAGGAAAAATTTGTAGTACATGCAAAAAGTGACTTAAATGAAAGTGAGGCAGTATTTGAGAAAGATAGTTCAGCAATAATAAGTTTAGATGTAAAAGAAGCAGCAAAAAGTGCATTTAACTTAGATTACTTAATGGATATGGTTAAGGGAATTAGTAAAGGAGATATTGTTAAAATTTACTTGGGTAACGATATGCCTGTAAAAATAGAATACTCTTTGGCAGGAGTTAATTTAACATTCCTCTTAGCACCAAGAATTGAAGGCTAATGTGAGATTATGGATAATATTTATAAAACCTTAAAAAATTATTTTTTTGAGGAAATTAAATCAGATAAATTATTAAAAATTCCTGATAATTTTTACGATGATGTTAGGAAATATCTCAACGAAATAAATGATGAAATTGAAAAAGTTGAGTCGCTGCGCTAGTTGAAAAAGTTGAGCATACGGGCGCACGTTTTGTTGGCATGTATCGGGCGGTAGCATAAACTAGCGAAGCGATTCAACTAACGA
>JALVUY010000094.1 GCA_027023665.1 Methanocaldococcaceae archaeon | reverse complement strand
AAATTAACGGCTTTCTTATTTACGAATTATTCAATTACTTTATTAATTTAACGAAAGAATTAAAATTATGTTATGTCTTCTGTCTAAGTTCAGATAGTTTATTCATTGAAAAAGTATATAACGAGGCTATGCTAAACGGTAGGGCTAAATATCTATTGGTTGACGATTTCGATAAAGAGACTGCCTTAAAGTTTATGGACTTTTTAGCTGAAATAAATAATATCAAATTAACCAACAAAGATAAAGAGTTAATTTATTCTTATGTAGGTGGAAAACCAAAGGACATAAAATATGTTGTGGAAGAAATTAAATTTAAGAAATTAAAAGAAATTTTAGATTTTATGCTTAAAGAAGAAATTTCGAAGTTAGAAATGTTTTTAGATACACTAGATTATTCAATACCAAAAGTAGAACTTGAAAACAAAATTATTGAAATTAAAAAAGAAGATATAGTAAATGCTTTAAAGTTATTTAAAGAAAAATATAAGATTAATAAAAAAGAAATTCCTATGCCTATTTATATGTATTTGGTTAAAAAGAATATATTATTCCTAAATCCTATTGATGGAACCATAACACCACAGAGTTATTTAATCTGGAATGCAATAAAAAAAGTTTTATAGTATGTGAGGTGTTTAAATGAAATTAAATCAAAAAAATATTATTCTTTTTGCTTTAACATGTTTTGTAATTCTATCTACTACATATCTATTTTTAAATCCAATTCAACCAAAAGAAAGTAAAATATGTGATATTAAAGAAGGAGACTATGTTATTATAAAAGGTTATATCCAAGAAATAAATGTTAAAAGAGACAAATATAGACATGTAATAAATATCTCAAGAATCGTAATAAATGATGGTACTGGAAACTTAGATATTGTATCTTTTGGTAAAACAAGAGAGGATTTATTAAATTATATATTGAGTTATAATCCAATGATTAAAGAAGGGGATTATGTAGAAGTTAGAGGAAAGGTTACAGTATATAATGGAAAATATCAAATTATTTTAGATAATATTAATAACTTTAAATTAATTGAAAAGAAAAACTTCAATAGAGATATTTATCTATCTCCAACTCCTACAAATATATATGCTTCAAAGTATGGAAAAAAGTATCACACATTAAAAGATTGTCTATATGGAAAAAGATTAAAAGAGAGTAATATCATATATTTTTACTCTGAAGAGGATGCTAAGGAGCTAGGATATGAAAAATGTAAATGGTGTGAATCACATGGAAATGTTAGTTCTTAATGGTGAATATACATGAAGTATAAAAAATTCTTCGCAATTGCAATATGTTCTCTACTGTTATTTACAATATATTTTAATAGAGATCCATACAGGGAAATAACTAAAGGTAATAATATTATAATATCTCCAGCAGATGGAACTGTAGAATATATAAAATACTATAGAGATGGTTATGCTGAAGTTTTTAAAGATGGTAATTGTTATGTGTTAAATGTTTCAAAATATTTTCCTAAGGGTTGTTATGTTGTTGGAATATTTATGTCTCCTTTGGATGTGCATGTAAATAGAGCTCCAATAAGTGGAAAAGTTGTATATATAAGGCATATAGATGGTAGTTTTTACCCAGCATTTTTAAATGGTGTTGAAAAAGTTAATGAAAGAAATATCATTATAATAAAAAATGGTTCTAACTATATAGGAGTAGCACAAATTTCAGGATTTATAGCAAGAAGATGTGTCTTAAATATAAAAGAAGGAGATTATGTATATGCAGGAGAAGAAATAGGGAGAATAAAACTTGGTTCTCAAACAGCTGTAATAATCCCAACTGATTATTCTATAAAAGTTAAAGTAGGAGAGAGAGTTTATGCAGGACAGACAATTATCGCTGTCAAAAATACAAATAATTAATAAAATTAAAGAAAAGGTTTCAAAAATTAGGGAAAATTTAGGTTTAAATAAAACTTTTTTTGAGATAGTAGATATAAAAATCGATGGTAATATTTTAACAATTTATACAAAAAATAGAACTGACAAATCTACAATTATAGGGCCAGGAGGATGGGTAGTTGGAAAACTAAAAGAAGAGTTAAAGGAATTTGAAATTATAAAAGTTGAGGATATTACTGACTATATATTGTTTAAAGAAAGAGTAAAATTAATAAAATCTTTATTTAGAGATGATGAAGTAATTCAAGATATTTGCAACTATTTTTTATACGATGAAATCCCCAAGAAAAAGAAAGATATAATATGCTTAATTCACTGTCAGTATGACTTACACTCTCTTAATATTTTAAATACTATTTTTAATGTTAAAGTAGTAATTTACGATTTTCCTGCCTTAGTACCTAATAAATCTAAGGAGAAAATTTTAAATTTTTTAAAACAAAAAAATGTTAATTATGAATTTTTAGACTTAGATTTAACAAAAGAAGAAATCAAATCTCTTATAACCAAATTTCCATGTGGATTTTTAAAGAATAGAATAATTGAAAGTAATTTAAAGGGGTATATTTTTACTTCCTGCTTAGAGTGTGAAGTATTTAAATATTCTAATGGAATGATTATAAACTTTTTTGAACTCTTTCCAATGAAGATGAAAAAAGATGAATTCTATTTAAATTACTGCCCTCTATGTATTCAAAGTTGCAAAATTAAAGAAAATAAAATTAAATTTATAAGGAAAGTAGTTAAAGAAGTCTATAAAGGATTTAAAGAACCAACAGATGCTTCTGAGGAAATAATTTCAATATTATAATTTTTCATTTTGTTTGATACTCTTCCAGAGGAAGTATGCTGATCCTCCCCATAATACTGTAGCACCAAATATAAACATAACAATTGCCGAGATTGGCATATTTTCACCACTAAATTTTATTAATTTTATTTAACTTCACTTTTCCAAGGTATCTTAGATAATATAAACGATACAACAAATACCAATGGAATTACTAACATCGCTATTCCTAAGTAATTCCAAGAGTATCCTCCATAAGGTTTATGCATTAGACTATATATATCTAACACAATCAAACTTGATAAAACTAATGGAGAAAATACTCCAGCAAGATACTTCCACCAACTACCTATTTTTATCTCTGATAGTTTATTAACATATTCTATTATTTTATCTCCTCCAAATAACCAAACTACAACAATTGCCTCTAAAATTCCAGCGATTGGTAATAGATATCCAGAGGCAAAGTGATCTATCATATCAATCCAATATAATCCAGCATTTGTTACATATATAGAGCTTCCAAGTAGTCCTAATAAAGTAACTATAGATAACGCTTTTCTTCTACTAATATCAAATTTATCCATTATTGCAGAAACTATTGCCTCAACTAACGATACTGATGATGAAATTCCAGCAATAACCAAAGCTAAGAAGAATATTATTCCTAAGATAACACTACCTACTGGTATTAAAGATATTGCCTTTGGAAATGTTACAAATGCTAATGCAATACCTTGAGATACTACCTCATTCAATGGAACTCCACTTTTTAACGCCATGTATCCGAGAGTTCCAAAGACAGCAAATCCTGCCAAGAAAGAGAATCCACAGTTTAATAACGCAATTGTAAATGCACTTGTTGTTATATCTGTTTTTTTAGGAAGATAACTTGCATATGCTATCATTATTCCAAATCCTAAACTTAAAGTAAAGAATATCTGTGAAAATGCATCTAACCAGATTTTAGGATCTTTTAATACTGCAAAGTTTGGAGTTAAATACCAAGTTATTCCCTCCAAGCCACCAGGTAAAGTTATTCCTCTAATAACTAAAATAATTATAAGTAAAAACAACAATGGAATAAATATTTTATTTGCCTTTTCAAGACCTTTTTTAACTCCACATCCTACTATCAAAAAGTTTATTGCCCAAATTACGATGACAGATAATAAAATTCCCCAAACAAAACTGCCAATTTCTCCAACACCACTTGAAAGATTAAGAACTTCATTAAAAAAGAATGTTTTTGGATTACTTGGCAAACCAAACAATATAATCTCTACAAGATAGTATAAACACCATGCAATTATAACAATGTAATATGTTGTAATAACAAATCCTCCAAGAACTCCGAGCCATCCAACCCATTCACACTTTTCGTATATTTTTTTAAATGCTAATGGGGCAGATCCTTTTGTATAATGTCCCAAAGCAAGTTCTAAAATCATTAAAGTTATTCCTACACAGAACAATGCTACAAAATATGGAATTAAAAATGCTCCTCCTCCATTATTATAAACCATATAACCAAATCTCCAAATATTTCCTAAGCCTATTGCTGAACCAACTGCCGCAAGTATAAAACCTATTCTTGAACCCCACTGCTCTCTCATTTTCAAACTATCACCATTTTAGTTTTATTAGTGATTTAGTTTAATAATATAAATAATTTAAAATATTTAAACTATTTACTTATTCCTTATAACTACCTTTTTGTCGTTGGATGGAATAATTTTTATTTTTGCATTTTCAAAGTCTCTATAAAGTGTTTTTCCTTCAAATAACCTATCTAAAAAAATTGCTAAAGCAGCAACTTCAGAATGGGGTTGATTTCCAATAGATATATTGTAATCTGCCAACTCATAAACATCCTTTGGAACTTTTTCAGCACCAACTATAACTAATATATCTTTATCTTTACTCAACTCTCTAATTTCTGGCATTATCTCATTAACATTAGCTCCATACATAGTTAGATGAACTACTATTCCTCTATTTTTAAATTCTCTAATATATCTTCTCCAATTCTTTTCAACTGTAAATTTAAAATCACCACCCCAATTTTCAACGACTTTTTTAACACTACTATCAACATCTTTATCTTCAACTGTAAATATTATTTTATCTGCCCCTAAAGCTCTTGCAGTTAAGGCAACATGCGTAGATATTCTCTTATCTCTATCTCCTCTATGTCCCAATCTCAAAACCTCAACAACCATATTAATTCCCCTTTATAATAAATTTATATAAATTCTTTAATGGAATATTATATTTCTTAGCAATTTTCTTTAAATCTTCATATTCTGGTTTTTCAGAAATTATTTCATCATCTATTTTTCCTATTTTTATTCTGACATCATCATCAAATACTTTGACTGTTTTAAATTCTCTATTTGCAATTATTCTATTTATTTTATAAATTCTAATGCCCAAAGTTCCTGTCTCTCTCATTATAATTTTAGAAACCTCATTAACTAAATCTTTTTTAACAATAGCCCTTATAGTATAGGAAGGTCTATTTTTTTTCATATATGTAGGAATAAAGTGCAAATCTTTAACCTTCCCTTCTAAAACTTCATATAGATAACCTAAAATTTCTGGCGAAACATCATCTACATTTGTTTCTAATAATACAATTTCCTTTAATACTTTATTTTCTATTTTAAATACTCTTAAAACATTTGGAATTTTTAGATCTTTATCTCCAGCACCGTAAGAAATTTCTTTTACTATAAAACTATCTTCAATTAATTTTGGATTTAGATATTTTATTATTGCCGCTCCTGTAGGTGTAGTTAATTCCTCATTAATATCTGAAAAAAATATCTTCATTCCTTTTAATATTTCAGATGTTGCTGGAGCAGGAACTGGGAATAAACCATGTTCTGTTTTTACAAAACCGTTTCCAACATTTATTGGTCTATAAAAGCAGTTATCTTTTAAGTTTAATTTATTTATTATATAGGATGCTCCAACAATATCGGCAACTGTATCGTAATTTCCAATTTCGTGAAAATGGACATCATCAATTTTAACATTATGAACTTTACTTTCCGCCTCAGATAATATTTTTAATATATCTAACGAAATATTTTTAATATCCTCTGAAATATTAGCCCCTTTAATAACTTTAACAATATCTTTGTAAGTATTCATTTTATACTCTTTGTCTTTTGGAATTATATTAACTTTATTTGCAATAATATGACACTTTTTAACTTTTTTTATTTCAATATCTACATCAACAACTTTTTTAATTGTTTCTATAAGTTCTTCTTTATTAACAAACGTTATCATAGCTGATAAAAACATATCTCCACTAATTCCAGAAAAAGGATCCAAAATATACATAAAAATCCCCTCTATTTTTTAAATAAATAAAAAAGTAAAAATTTAAAATAAAATTTAAAAAATTTAGAGATTTATTTTAGATAGTCAGTTCCATAATCTACTTTATATATTTTAAACCCTGGCTGAACTCCAAAGTTTGTAGGATCATAGGTTGCTTTTACTAATTTTATATGCTTTAATCCATATCCATCTAAGAAGTGTAATCTTGCATAGATACTATCTTCTAAGTTTCTTGTTGATAACCACGCCCAACCTTTACCGTATGGCTCTATTCTAATAAACTCTGATAGCTGTCCATCTTTATTTATTATAAACTCTTTTACACCGTATGGTGTTTTAATATACAATTTATGGATTTTGAATGTTCCAACAGCTTTTGGTTTTCCATTTTCATTTTTAATGATAGCTGTTGTTATGTTTGTTTCATTTATTAGTGTGATATAGTCTAATCCATATATTTTTACATCTGCAAGTATAGTATTGTTGTTTAATATATAAGAAAACCCTTTGTAAAATGCTCCTCTTTCTCTCTCACTGTCAGGAGTATTTGGTGGTAATGAGAAATTCCAGAAACCAAACATACTCCAAACTGGTGCTATGTCTGTCATTCTATTGTAGGTTATTAAGTAATCAGGATTAGGATGTAGTGGATGAGTTTCATTTAAAACTATTTTAGCTTCTTTATCACTTAGACCATATTTTTTAGTTAATATGTAATATGCTGTACTTCTATTTACTGGTAAAATCTCGTTCAATATTTTTACGACCTCTGAAACATTGTTGTGAGTATAATTCATCAAAACGCTACCTTTTTCAAATGCTGCATCTCCACTCGTTGCCAACATTCTAATTATTCCAACAGCAAGATTTTCGTTAGATGTAGCGAAAATTCTTCCAACCCAGTAAGCTCTAGGACTATTTTGTGAACCTCCATCAAAAGTTACCATCCTTCTAGCTTCGTATGAATATATATATCCATTATCCCACCAACATGTTATTACTGAATTTTTTGGGCTATGTTCTTTTAGCCAATCTAATCCTGCTTTCCAACCATTATTGAATGTAGGAACTGGTGAAAATGGTACTGCAAAAGCAAGAGGTGGTAGTACTACACCAATACAGAGTAATATAGATAATATCTTAATTATACATTCCTTTTTATTGTTTATTGACGTGTAAATATCTATAATTTTATAAATAGCTAATAAAATTAATACTATTAAAAATCCGTAGGCTATTTCTGGGACGTAAGTTGTAGGAACTAAGATTTCAGGAATTTTACTAAAGTATTTTGAAATCATAATTAGTCCAAATATTCCTACAGGAATTCCTAAACCAAATAATGTTATATCATTTTTCATCCTTAGTAATCTATCTATTTGTCCTATAAGAATACCTAAACCGATAGCCAATGGAGGAGTGGCAAGAGATGCAAATCTAATCCCCTTTGTTGCTGCATATAAAGTTACTACCAACCATATTGATAAAAGAATTGCATATTTTATATCAAACTTAATTTTTTCATGTCTTAATGAAACAAATGATAATATAATCCCGAGAATTCCAGCAATCGCTATAGTTGTTGAGCCAATAGCATTTATAAATATCTCATTCCACGAACTTGGTTTTGCAAGTTCAGCAACAGTTTGATAGACATTAGGCCATCCTGTAGGTAATGTATACGTTGAAAGCACTTGATTTACACCAATAGGAGAGGTTATTGGTGAAATTGCCATATTAAAACCATATGTTGCTGTTAATAATATAAAGGACCCTACTATGTAGAAGATTGATAGATATACAATATTTTTAAGGTTTTTAACATCTATTAACTCTTTTACTTTAGCATGTTTTAATAATGCCAATGTTACAGTATAAATTATTAAAAATGCAGTAATTATATCAAATCCATACCACCAACATCCCCACATTTTTGGAGCTAAAACTGTTAATATTATTGCCATTGTAGCAAATAATTCAAACTCTACATCTTCATTTTTTAATTTTTTGACTCCAGCAATTATTAAACCAATTAAAATAAGTACTAAAGATACTGTGTAAAATAGAATAGATGCCTTTACAATTTCTTCTCCCGAGGCGATATTATTTAAGTAAAATCCAAATATAAGATCGAGTAATATTGCCACTATTACAAATAAGGAAATAGAATTTTTTAGATTATTTATATCTTTACAGAATAATTTTGTGTTTCCTTGGTTATATATGGCTTCAAGAATAAACCATACTATGAACAATATTGGAAGTATTTCAAATATTGGTGTATCTGCAAAACCTGCACAGGTTTTGTATAATAAAGAAGGAGCTGATATTATGGCTATAGCTCCAACTATCCCCCCAATATTACTGTTTGTAACTCTCCTAATTATGAAATATATTGGAATTCCCAATAACATTCCTAAAACTGCAGGCACCCAGAAAGCGGCATTCATAATAGTTACTGTTGGATCAAGAGAATGCCATATATAATAGATTAATAATGTAGCTAAACATATTGCTGGAGGTTCCCAGGAGATAGGATGTCCTGGAGGGGCATATTGGTATAGATCATAAGGAACAGGTTTTCCATTTATAATTTTTATAGTGTCTCCACAGTATCCATGCTCATAGAGGTTTTCTGAAAATCTTAAGTAATGGTATGGATCTAAACCTAAAAGATACATTCTTCCATGCTCATCAGAAAACATCTTTTTTAAAAATTCATTACCTTGAGCAAATTTCATATCTGCTGGTTGAGCCCTTAGTTGAAAACTAATAAACATTAACATTAATACAATTAGGAGAATTTTTATCCAACCTTTTTCTTTAAATAAATTATTTATTTTTTCTAATATTTTGCTCATAACTTTCACCCTTATACACATATCCATCAGCTATTACTATTAAACCATTTTCTTTTATGATTTCATATAGCTTAGGTAAAACTTTATTTATGTTTTCTTCAATATCAACACATTCTATGACTACTGGTAGATTTATTGATAATCTAAATATGTCAAAGTCACTAATTCCTCTAATCCCATAACCACATATTCCTCTATATACTGTAGCTCCACTAATACCTTCTTTTTTTAGCATACTAACAATATATTTATACATTACTTTTCCTTCATACTTGTCTCCTTCTTTAAGATATATTCGTAATATTTTTACGTTTATTCTCATAGATTTCACCAAGAAAAATTTGAAATAAATAAATGATTAATGAATCTCCATGAATATATTATTATTTAAAGATAGCTAAAGCTACGACTCTCCCAAAATAAACCATAATTAGACATCCTAATATGTTGATTAATATATTTATTAAGGCACTTAAAAATAAACCTTCAGAGATTAAATTAAAGGTTTCATAGGAAAATGTTGAAAATGTAGTTAAGGCTCCACAAAAACCTGTTCCAAGTAACAATTTATATTCGTTAGGTATTGGAATCATTATAGAGCTATACATTAAAAAACCTAAGATGAAACTACCTATTAGATTGACTAACAATGTTCCTGTAGGTAGATTAAACTTAGTGGGGATAATCCCTGAAATTAAAAATCTAAATATTGCTCCAATAAATCCACCAATTCCTATTAATAGTAATTCTCTAATCATCATATCCCCTATATATACAAACTGTTAAATAAGAAAAATTCTCTTTGGTAATATCTTTTAATGACTTTAAACTAATTTTCTCATTAGGATATGTTATATTCTCAAGCACCCAAATTTTAGTATTTGGGTCTATTCCATTTTCTATTAAATATTCTACATCTTTTTTTAAATCATTTGGTAGAAAAATAACTTTTTCTTTCTTTTTTAACAAATTTAATAGGTTCTTTAAGTTTTCTTCTTTTCCGTGAAGAGTTATGATATTGTAATCTTCCCAGGATATTTTTAACCTTGCAGCTGCTATTTGAACAGAAGAAATCCCTGGAATTACTTCAATGTCTTTTTCATTAACTCCAATTTTCAATAATGTTTTCAATAATCCACTAAAGCCTGGATCTCCTGTAGAGAGTATGGCAATTTTTTTATCTTTTATATTCTCATTTTTTAAGATTTTTTTTAAATCATCTACGACATTTTTTGATAAGGTTATTTTTTTATTATCATTTATATTGAATAACTCTAAGGCTCTTTTACTACCTACAACTAAATCAGCATTTTCAACAATTTTTAATGCTTTTAAAGTTAAAAACTCTTTGTCTCCCGGGCCAATTCCGACTATATATATCATAATATTCACAGGTCTTTTAATTTTGATTCAGAAAAATTAGTTAAAAAGTTATTAAAATAAATTTAGAAAATTTAGGGAAGAAAAGTTATTTTCCCTACTTTTTAACTACTTCCAGATCCTGATTTATTTTTAAGTAGTATATCTGCCAATGGTTTTGCCCATGAAGCTTCTAATATGACACTAACTATTATAGTCATAAAGGTAGCTACCAATATAGTTCCAGCCAATTCTGTAGGAGGCATTAGCTTTGCTACACTCTTTGGAACTATATCAGGATGCTTTATAATTTCAGTATAAACCATCGCTGATAATGTTGCAGGAACTACTCCTCTTGGACCCTCTAAAGCTATGTAGATTCTTTCAGCAAGTGGTCTAATTGGAGGAATTGCTGTAGCTATTAAAACACCAATAGGTCTTGCTAAGAGTATTGAACCTAAGGCACATATAAATGCTGGGACAGCGTATTTTTCTAATAGAGGCATTGAAATACTTGCTCCTAATAATATAAAGATTAGTATTCTAATAAATATTGATACCTCATCAAAGAATACAGAAACTTTTTCCATATCGGCCTTATGTTCTTTTTTATGCACTATTACATTACCTATATAAAGTCCCATTATTGCCACAGCCATAAATCCGCTAATTTCATATCCAGTTATTGATGGGAAAATTACCTGAGCAAAGTACCAAAATGCTATAGCTAATCCTAAAGTAAATGGAGCTATATAATCTTCAAACTTAATTTTTGAAATAATACATTCATAAAACTTACCGGCAATTAATCCTAATATTATTCCCCCAACAGCCAATGAGATAAATTCAAGAAGCGGATTTTCAGCCTTAGCCAAACCAAGAGCTGATAAAGATATTAATGTTACAACAATACCTAATGGGTCGTTAAAGACACTTTCTGCTTCTAAGGTTATAGCAACTTCAGGATTTATATCCATCTTAGAGAATATTGGGATTAAAGTAGCTGGATCTGTAGCAGAGACAATAGCACCAAATAACAAACCAATTAATGATAAAATTGGGAGGTGGAAGACAAAGTTAAATACGATTCCTGATACAATCCAAACTATGATTAATGCTAATATATCAAGTTTCACAATAACATCTAATACTTTCTTCATAACGTTCCATTCCATTTCAAAAGAACCTATAAACAATAAAATTATTAACCCAAAGTTTCCAATAAAGTCAAAAGAACTTGCTACAATATTCTTTGGAATGACATTTAGAGATGATAAAATAAGACCAAATATTAACAATAGAGGAATATCTGGAATTCCTATCTTTTTGGCTATTTTTGCTATTATTGCTCCTCCAGCAAAAAGAATTGATAGATATCCAAGAAATATTGCAATATCCATAATTTCACCATTTAAACAATTTAGGTAATGTTAGATTTTACTATTAAAACTACACTATAACTATGATATAAATCTTACTATTCTATGGTGATAGATTTGTATAGGGAAAATTATGATGTTGTTATTATTGGTGGAGGACCTATTGGCTGTATAACAGGAGAAAACATAAAAAATTATAAAGTCCTTATTGTTGAGGAGCATCAAAGTATAGGAGTTCCTTTGCAGTGTGCAGGTTTAGTAAGTAAAAGAGGAGTTAGGGAATTGGGAAATCCAAAAGGTTGCGTTAATAAAGTAAGAGGGGCTTATGTTTACTCAAAAAATAATATGATAAAAATAGGTAATGAAGAGATTAGAGCCTATGTTTTTGAGAGAAAAGTTATGGATAAGGATATTGCTATAAGAGCATCAAAAAAATGTGATTTTTTATTAAAAGCTTATGGTGAGATTGAAAAGAATAAAAATAGTTATTATGTCAAAATAAATCACTTAGGGGAAGAGATTATATTGTATCCAAAAGTTATAGTTGGATCTGATGGCTCTAAAAGTATAACAGGAAAAAAGTTAGGATTAGTTAATAATAAAAAAAGAGAGATTTTGTCAAGCTGTCAGTTTGAAATGGTTAATGCTAATTGTGATGATGATTTTGTCTATGTTTTTTTGGATAAAAAGTATTCAAAAAATTTTTTTGCTTGGATAATACCTATGGGAGATGATAGAGTTAGAGTTGGATTAATAGATAAAGGAAACTGCTACAACAAGCTTTTAAAATTTATAAATGAAAATAAATTTGCAAGGGAGATATTGGAGAAAGCAACAATAACTGAATTTTCTACTGGTTCTTTACCAATTGGTTATTTAGATAAAACAGTGAAAGACAATGTTTTATTAGTTGGAGATGCCGCATGCCATGTAAAACCTTTAAGTGGGGGAGGGTTATGTTTTGGAGCAATTGGAGGAAAAATTGCTGGAGAAGTAATAACTAAGTATTTAAATGGAGAGATTGAGGGGTTAGAGCTTTATGACAAACTGTGGAAAGAAAGTTTTGGAAAAGAAATAAAAAGAGGATTACTTCTTAGAAATGTTTTTTTAAAGTTAGAAAATGACACATTAGACAAAATTATAGAAAAATTGGCAAAAAGTGATTTAATAGATTATATAAATAATTATGTAGATATGGATATAC
>JALVUY010000093.1 GCA_027023665.1 Methanocaldococcaceae archaeon | reverse complement strand
AACTTATATTCATCGCTCAATAAATAAATGCGTGAAGCATAATTATCCGTAAAAATTAACTTATTTCCCCACTTGTAAAATGAAGTAAAATACCCGTCTGCTTCCAGTTTGTAAGCATCAACTTGGTTTTTCTGCGAAAACCCCGTAATTCCGATAAGTAACAACAGTAACAAAACAGATTTCTTTTTCATAACTAACACATTTTTTACAAAATTATAAAATTTCTTGAAAAGATAAATAGATTCTTTTTCAGAATATAAATAGTTATAATGATTTTTTATAAGATATAAAAATGACCACATAACAATTAGGATAAAAAAGATAAAAGAAAAAGAGGTATAGATAAAATAAACAAAAAAAGTCCATAAAATACCTCTTCCAGTTAAAAAAAAGAATATAGGAGATAATTTTCTCCTATATTGATAATCAGTTAAAAACTGAAAATAGCTCTCTTTATTATGTTGTTTTTCATCCATCAAATCATTAACCTTTCTTTAAAAAAAATCATTCTTTTCATCTTGTTGTGGCACAATATTTTGTTGAACTTGTTGTTGATTATTTTGGTTAGCATATTGTTCCATAAATCTTTTTTCTTCTCCTATATATTTTTGCATTGTTTCAAAAATATTATCAACTGTGCTATGTATATGTAAAACTCTTGCTTCAAGTGCATTTATTTTTTTATCCATTTTATCTATTGTTTCAAAGAAAGTATCATCAAAGCCTTCTACCTCAATATTTGTATCCATTTCATTAGGTATCTTTTTAATTTCTTCTTTAAGAGAGGCAACCTCTGTTTGTATGGTCTCTGTTATATCTTCAAGCAATTCATTATCTAATTGTTCATTATTAGGGTTGATTAGTTTAGTTAATGTATCTATTTTATGACTAACCGCACCTATGTAACATTCATGCATATTTGCTTCTAAACTTTTTATATTATTTATTAATCCCTTGATGGATAACAATTTGATTTTAACATCTTGATTTGCGACTTTTCCCAAATTTTCATTAAGTAGAGATGAAAAATATCCCTCTTTATCTAATATTGAAGTAACAAATTTTAAGTTTCCTTGAGTATCATCTTTATTAACTTTGATGCATATTTCCTCTTTTCGTATCAATTTTAGAACATCTAACATTGTTTCTAAAATTTCCATAGTGTCATTGTTATCATTTTTATCATTTAGAACAATATGCCACAAAAACTTTTCATAGTTATTTGCACTCATAGATAGTTGATATAAAAATGAAATAAAATTTTTATATACATCATAGTCATTTTTGCTATCTTCAAGCATTATTACACATGCTGAACTAACATATTCCATATCATCAGCGGTTAATTGTTGAAAAACAACAGAACATTCGTTGATGATATTTTCACTCACTTTTGGGTCAAAAAGCTCTATACATTTTGTTCTATCAATGCTATTGTCTGTATCGTTTGAAATGTTTTTATCTACTGTTTGCACTGTGTAATGCCTACTTCTTTCCCTAATTTTGTTTGTTCCCATTGTGTTATCTCCTTTAAAAATTTAACTTTTTAGAAATTTTATCATTTTTTTTTAATTTTGGATAAAAAAGCAGAAGCTTTTAGAAAAATTTTTGTCATAATTGCATAAAATAAATTTTTAAAGGAGATAAAATGGCTAAGAAAGACAATAAAGTCGATTATAAACCAAATATAGTTGTAGGATTATCAAACACAGAAGAGGTTAAAATACTAAATACCTCTACAATAGGTAATGAGCCTTTTTCAAAGTCGCCATATAAAATACAGGCAATGAACAAAAAAGGTGAAATGTCTAACAGTGTAGATTTAACTTATGCAAATGGAATAGTTCACGACTTTGATAGTGCAGGTGAAGTCATTAAACTTGATAAACAAGCAGTTCAATATAAACTTTTTACGATAGTAAATGAAAAAGAGGGTAAAAGAGATACTATTATCGTAGATAATCGTATTAAACAGCCCGTAAAGGCTTTTTCAAAACAAATAGCAAAAGAGGGTGAACAACTGCAAGAAGGAGAGGATACTCTAAAAGAGCTAAACATAGAAGATGATTTTGTTTTTATAAAAAAACCTACTTTATCAAGCAAAGATGTTAATGCTATTCTAAACATTCTTATAAAAATAGCAAAAAAACAAGGTGTATATGATATTGCAACAGAACAGTTCAAAAATGATACTGGAGTTGAAATATCAGAGGAAAATATCAATGATGTTGCTCATCTATCATTTGTTTTAGCAGAAAAATTGTCTAATGTTATAGACAGAAACGACAAGGAAGCAATAGAAATTTACAGAAACACAAGAAATGATTTGATGGATGAAGCAGAAGAAAGAGAAGAAAAACTTAACATTCCATCAATAAAAGTATTTCAAGATAAAAATGAATTTGCAAAAAGAGTAAATGCACTTGAAATATATGGTTTTGAGTTGGGAATGATTAGGCAATTAAAAAGTTTGTTAAGCGGACAAAGTAAGCTTGATGATATAAAAAACAATCCTACTGCAAAAAAATTATATGAAGCACTTTTGGTTTATGCAAAAAATAATGGTATAAAAATAGACATAAAAAACAGTGTAGCAACGAACATGGGTATTGACAATAATGGTTTTCTTGTTGTCCAAGAAGATAATTGGATGAGAACTCAAAATAATGGTGCAATATATAAAGATTTAGGATTGAATGAGCAATTAAAGCCATATCGAAATGCACATACAATATTGCAAAAAGCTTTTTTTGCAGATGAAAATGCAAAAACAAATAGGGCAGATATAGAAAAAGCTATAAATAAACTTGTAGATTATCTCAATACAAACAAAAATGATATTGGAAACAAAGTTTTTGAAACTCTACAAAAAGAAGTTAAAAACTTATCAGTTGATATTTTATTTGAAGAAACAGATAACGCAAAGAAAGCAGATACCTTTAATGCAGTTCAAAAAATAACAAATTTTATCAATACTGATATTACAAGAAAATTTCTTGAGAAGAATAAAGAAAATATGTTTGAAAACTTTTTAAGAAAAGATAAAAAAGAAATTATGGGCAACTATTTTTCAGGAAAATTTAGCGAAGGAGATTTTATAAAAGATGACGATGATGAAAA
>JALVUY010000092.1 GCA_027023665.1 Methanocaldococcaceae archaeon | reverse complement strand
AACCAAATATTCAAATTCTTTAAAATAAAAGACCCTTCGAAATTTGATTAAAATCCTTAAAATCAAAAAATATCAAATTAAAATCATCTAAATCCAAAAATAAAGATTTTTAGCGAGGGAAGATTAATCATGAATAAGAGGCAATGCTTCCCTTAGGGCGGAGCCCTATGGCTATGATTATTTAACCCTTATTACATCTAAATTCATTGGAACATAGGTTTGTTTTTTAAATAATCTTCTCACAGTATCTGCAAAGTCTAAACACTTACTTTCTTCTCCATGAACCATAATAACCTTTTCTGGAGATGGTTTTACTTTTCTAATGTATTTAATTAACTGCTTCCTATCACAATGACCAGAAAATCCTTCGATAGTATAAACTTGTAAATTTATTGGAATTGATTTTGTTTTACCATTTCTTGTAACTATAGGAATTTCCTTCCATCCTCTTTGAACTTTTCTTCCTAGAGTCCCCTCTGCTTGATAACCTACAAATATTATTGCATTTTTCTCGTCAGGAGCTAAGTTTTTTAGATATTCAACACTTGGCCCTCCTGTGAGCATTCCTGAAGTAGCTAATATTATACAAGGTTCGTCACTATCAATAACTCTCCTTCTTTCATTAGTACTTCCTACTTTTTTAAAAACTTCTGATAAGAATGGGTTATCCCCCTCGTGGAATATTTTTTGTCTCATCTCTTTTGATAAATATTCAGGATATGCTGTATGTATAGCAGTTGCCTCCCAAATCATCCCATCTAAGTATACAGGAGCATTGAATATCCCTTGATTGTATCCTTCCTCTAAAACTAACATCAATTCCTGAGCTCTCCCTACACCAAAAACAGGAATTAAAACTTTACCTCCTTTATCTGTTACTTCACTAACAACTTTTAACAGCTCTCTTTCAGCGACCTCCCTCTCTGGAAGAACATCATCATATGCCCCATAAGTAGATTCTATAATTAATGTCTCTAATCTTGGAAATTGACAAACTGCTGGCTCTAATAATCTTGAAGTCTCAAACTTAATATCTCCAGTATATGCTAAATTATACAATCCTTCCCCAAAATGCAAATGAGCAATAGCAGATCCTAAAACGTGCCCTGCATTATGTAAAGTTAGTTTTATTGTAGGGCTAATATCTGTTGTAACTCCATAATCAATTGGAATAGTATGCTTAACACATGTTTTTATGTCCTTAGATGTATATGGAACTTCTTTTCCTTCTTTTTTAGCTATTTCTAAATAATCTTTTTGTAATAAAGTCATTAAATCTCTTGTAGGCCTTGTACAATATACTGGACCATCATAACCATATCTAAATAATCCTGGAACAAAGCCACAATGGTCAAGATGAGCATGAGTAACTATAACGGCATCTAAATCTTCAATTGAAAATTCTGGAGCGTCAAAGTAAGGAAATGCCTTATCCTCGCAAGCAACATTAATTCCACAGTCAATTAATACTCTTGTATCAGGAGTTTGAACATATAGACAAGATCTTCCAACCTCTCTCGCTCCACCTAAAAAAGAAATTCTTATCCAATAATCTCCTCTAATAATTACATCTCTATGAATTCTCCTACCAATTCTTCTTAAAATTTCCTTAATTTCATCTCTTTCTCTATATAAAGTTGCTCTAATTGCTTTAATTGTTTCAGATTGTATTGGTGGAGCTCTTACAGGTTTTGGAGCCCATTTTATAGCCTTTTTAATCATTTCTAAAGTTTTTCCTTCTTTACCTATAACTAATCCAGGTTTTTTTGATTCTATTATAACCTCCCCAGTGTTTGCATCAAAAACAAAGTTTGTTATTTCCGCCTCTTCAGGCACTATCTCTAATATTTTCTTTTTAGCAATTTCTGGCTCCACTAAAACAGATGGGTCTGGTCTAATTGAAATTCTTTTTCTTAAATCCTTAGCGAGATTTTTTATAATTTCATTCGTAAAGATTTCTGGATTTTTTACATAAACAACTACTTCAGGTCCTTCAAATTGAACATCAACAATTTTTGCCTCTTTTGGAGATTTTTTTATTATTTCTTTCTTTATATTTTCTAAAATTTCCTCTGCTGGCAAAATAATCCTCCTCCTAAAATTTTAAAAATTTTTTAAATTTGATAACAAATTAGAACAAAAACGATTGTAATTTAATGAAGATTAAAGAATTACATCTAAAGAAGTAAAAATTCTTATTTTTTTAAAAATTTTAGATAATACAAAAGATTCTAAAATTGGAATGTATAAAAATAGTTTAATTAAAATTTAATTTTTAATTTTATTTATTTTTCTTTCTACTTCTTTTTGTAGTTTTTCTCTTAGATTTTGTTTGTACATCTGTTAAAATTTTTTCGATTTCATCGTCTTCTAATATTTTTACGCCATCTTTTGTTATAACTGCTAACGATATTCCATTACCTGAATATGTATCTCTCTCCATAGCTGATTTTAATGCTTTCACTGCTAATTTTAATCCCTCTTCAACAGACATATCCTTCTCATATCCTGCCTCTAAAACTCCATAGGCAATAGGAGAACCTGAACCTGTGGCAATAAAATTAGTTTCTTCATTCATTCCACCCAATGGATCCAATGAATATAATTTAGGACCTTGTGTCAAATCATAGCCACCAATTATTATCTGAGTTAAAAAAGGGAAGTATCTACTTGAGTGTAGTATATTACTTAATAATGTAGCACACGCCAATGGGGAGATATTTTTACCTGTTCTCATTTTATATAATCTTGCTTCAGCCGATAAGATTCTAACTATTGCCTGAGCATCTCCAACACTACCAGCAATTGTTATTGCAATATAATCATCTATTTTATATAATTTTTTAGCATTTTTATCTGCTACTAAATTCCCCAAAGATGCTCTTTTATCAGTTGCTAATATTACAGCATCATCGCAAAGTAAACCAACAGTAGTCGTCCCTTTCAAAGTTTCCATTTTTTCACCTTAATTTTTTATTAAAGTATTATTAAATTATTTCATTTATTGCTTTTATTAATTTTTATTTTTAATAGATAGAAAATAATTTTAAACTATTTTTAATTAAAATTAAATATAAACATTAAATTAAGGAATTTTTTAATAAATATTTAACTATACTAAACTTAACATTCCTT
>JALVUY010000091.1:11596-12983 GCA_027023665.1 Methanocaldococcaceae archaeon | reverse complement strand
GAACGTCTCCTTTCCGGAGCTCCTCTATGAGTTTGCCGAGTTTTCTGTTCTTCCAGCTCTTTCTACCGCTTGCGGTTTCTTCCACAAACTCAACGTTTCCGAGCTTTTTAGCGTTGGCATACTTGAGGATTTCAAACTTCTGGTTCTCTAAGTCCTGCTTGTCGGTAGAGACTCTCAGGTATCCGTAAACGGCCAACTTGCTCTCCTTGTTGTGAAAAAGGGTATCTCGTACTTTTTAAGGTATAGTTTTCCACCAGTTAAAGCAAGAAAAACTTAGGTAGGATATTCTGAATTAAACGGGGGTTTAGAGAGGATAAATACAAAAACAAGTTTATTAAAATATATCCCAAGTTTCTATAATAGGAATTCTCAAGTTCTTAGCTGATAAGGCACGTAGTAAGAACATACTAATAAGGAAGTTAGAAAAGACTATTTCTAGATGATAAAATTTGATTTTGATAGAATATAAACGAGAGTTACAAAAAGGAAAATACTACTTATTCATAAGATTATTAGTTTGGAGGAGTAATAGTGGGAGTAGAATATAAGAAGTATAAATTGGAAAAATTCTTTGAACTTATAGATGATAGAAAAATAGTTCTTCCAGAATTTCAAAGGGGATATGTATGGACAATACCAAAACAAAGAAAATTTCTTGCTAGTGTTCTAGTAGGATTGCCAGTTGGAAGCACTCTTCATATTGAAGGTTCTGATAGTGACTTTGTTGCAAGAGCTATTTGTGAACGACGAAAAGTAACTCCGAAGGAAGAATGTGAATATCTTTTAGATGGCCAACAAAGAATTTCTACCCTTTATAATATTTTTCAAGATATTTATGAAAAGGATAAAACAAGAACCTGGAGAATGATTTTTAATTCCTTATTTACTAAACTTAGATATAGATGGTTTATTAAGTTATCACAAGAAGATGACATATTTGGACTTAAGACTTTAAGATTTGATTCACGGAAGCTCCTTAGTTTAGAACCTGGAAGAGTAGAAGAGTACATAGAAGTAAGAAAAATAGAAGATATGGATGATGAGGAAATACAGAAGAAAAGGATCTGGTACCATCCCGCATTTATTCCTGAGGAAGATGGTAAAACTCTTGAGAATGAACCGGCTAAAGCAGCTTTAGCAAAAGCAAGGTTAGCTGCAGAAAAATATTTGGTACCTTTGTTTGAAATTAGAAAAAAAGAAAGTGGATTACATAGGTTAGTTCTTGATTTAATCGCTAACAGCAGAGTAAAAGAATTAAAAGCAGAAGTAGCTGATGGAAAACGTAAACTGAAGGATATCTTATCAGTTATTGAACCAAATATAGACAATTCAGACGAGAAAGCCATTGATCAAGCATGGATGAAATTACAAGTTACCTGGGTAGAGA
>JALVUY010000091.1:9459-11586 GCA_027023665.1 Methanocaldococcaceae archaeon | reverse complement strand
GGGTAGAGAAGGTATCAAGCTATTTAGAAAGCTTATTAGAAAGAGAAATCCCTGTTGTACTTTTACAAAAAGACGAAATAGGTAGAGCTGCTGTTATTTTCGAAGAATTTAATACTGGAGGAACTAAATTAGAAGATTTTGATCTATTTGTTGCTAAAGCAGCTAGAGTAAGCTCAGAGAAGTCGCTTATAGAAATTATAAAAGATGTGTTAAAAAAACCTTTAAATGTTAATCATTTGGACAGTGAAGTTAAAGATTGGAATGCAGACTTATTTACATCTACAGAAGAGCTAAGTAAGAAGTTTAAAAAGATATTTTTGAATTCTATGTCTTTGATAATCTTTTCCCTGGAAAAAGGGGAAAATCTTTCCAAAGAAATGACTCTAAGTGGAAAAATTCTTTCTTTACAACCTGAAGATGTAATTAAATACGCAGAAAGAGTGACAGAAGCTATTGTAAAAACCTTTGCGTTTTTACAATTAAAGTGTGGTCATATTGATGAAAAATCTATTATTTACGAGTACATGATTTTACCAATAGTATATGTTTTTTATTATAATGACGATTTATGGTACAATAGCAGTATTGTGAATAGGATAACTGCCTGGTTTTGGGGTTCTTTGTTTTCTGGCACGTATAAGGAAAGACAAGATGATCAACTAATTAAAGATATAAAAATGCTCAAAGCTTGGTTGATAGATGGAAAAGAAAACTCAGAAGAATTCAAACGTTGGAAAAAAATTATAGCAGGAGAAGATGAAAGATTATTCAATAAAGAAGATTACTCGGACTTAAAGACATTATTAAATGATAATCTAGAAACAGAAGCACCTAAAGCCATTAAAAAGGCCATACTTAATTACATTCTTAGTAAAAAACCTATAGATTTTCTAACAGAAGAAGTTATTAATCTATCCGCATATAAGTGTGCCAAGGGCGATTTTAAATTGGAAGAACATCATATTATACCATTAGCAAGTGTAACAAAAATAGGAGAATCTACAAGGAAAATAAGAAGGGAAAAGAAACATATTTTGAATAGTCCTCTTAATCTCACATATATCTCTGATAAAGCAAACTCAAAAATCAGGGACAAAAGAATAGATGAATATTTTAGAGAGTTAAGTAATTTTCAGATAGCCACTCATATTTTTCCAACAGATATAAAAAAACCTGAGAGTAACGAAGATATAAAAGATATACTTAAAAAACGGTGGGAACTTTTAAAACATGATGTTACTTCCGAACTCAATAGGTTATTAAACTCATAAAATCCTCAAGCCTTTTTATCCTGTTATAGAGGAGCTCTGCTCCTCTATTTACGTGGGCTCTAAAAAGCTCACGTAAGAGTTTTTCATCTTGCAAGTTAAAACCATCTTTATAAGCTCTTTGATTAAAAAGACAGATCAAAACAGTATCTAGGTCACCAAGTAATACATGCCTCATTAACTCTTGACCATCCTGCTTATACCATTTTGGATCTGGTACTGTTGGATCCTTTAGAGAAAGGATTAATCCGAATCTACAAAGAACATTAGGAGTAAGACCTGTTCTTCCTTTTAATATGGAAAGTTTCTGGCTGATCCTCTTATCTAAGATAATTTTGTTAAACCTCATCATCTTCTCCTCAAAATTATCAATCCCAAAAATATCCTTTATATATCCTAGTACACATGCAATTTTCGTCATAAATCAATTGATATGAATGTGATACATATCCTTTTAACATATTAAATAGCTTATTATCTATTTCAACATCTGTGGATAAAATAATTACCTGATGGCTAACATTCGGAAAGTAATTCTTAACAAGGTTTTCTCTATGTTCATTGTCTAGTCTTCCTAACGGAGTATCTATTATTACTGGTAATCTTTTTCCAGAAGTTCTCGTAAGTCCCCATAAGAATGCTATTGCAAATATTTGCCTTTCACCAGATGAGAGCCTATCTATTGGAACTCTTCTGTTGTTCACGTCAAGAAGAGTAATTTCAAAAGTTTCTGGATCAATATACAAATCTTTTATAAAATTTTCCTTCCTTTTAAGTCTATAAAAAGCATTTAGAATTTCCTTTTTAAGAGTTTTAATTTTTCTCTTCACGAATTCTTTTTCAAACGTCTCAACAACAT
>JALVUY010000091.1:0-9449 GCA_027023665.1 Methanocaldococcaceae archaeon | reverse complement strand
TAAAGATTTTTCTATCATAGAAATAACTCTCTGATTATTTAAATTATCCTTAATTAAATCTTCTATATGTTTAATTTCCCTCTCTATTTTCCTCTTTTCCCTCTCAAGCTCGGCTATTTCTTCTTCCAAACGTTTCCTTATGGCTTCGTATTCCATTCTTTTTCTTTCTAATTGTGTAATTTTATCTAGATAAGGTCTAATAATATCCTCCTCTGGAGCACTCTGTAGAACACTTTCGACCTCGAGAAGATCTTCCTCAAGCTTTTCTAACTTAGAAAACAAATTCTTCACTTTACTTAAAGTATTAGTCATTAAGTTAGAAATTATAGTTTCCACTATTCTAGTTTCCCTTTCTGAGAGATCGTGGATGATATCAGCTTTAATTTCCCCGTTAACTGTAAATAATTTCCGTATTTTTTCTAAGATATTCCCTTCTAAAGAAAATGAAGCTAGAATATCTTCAAGTTCTTTATACTTTTTCTCTAATATTTCCTTTTCAAAATTCTTTCTCTTAATTTCCTTTTCCAATTCTAATTGTGAAAGAAGTTCCTCAACTAGATCTACACCTACCCCAAGAGGTAGGTCTTTGGAAGCTAACTCCCTAATTTCATTTTTTATCTCGCTAATTTCTCTTTCTAACAGTTCTTTCTTTGCTTTATTTATTTCATAATTTTTAAAAGCTTCTCCTCCTTTTTCTAAAAATTCTCTTTCAACTACCGTAATCTCTTTTTCTAACATCTGTCTCTTATTCTCTATACTGGCAAGAATCTGAAATTTCCTCTCTAGTTCCTTCTCTAAAGAATCTCTGCTCCGCTCTAGTTTCTGAAGGTTTTTGCTAAATTCTCCGGAAGAAAATACCTGTTTAAGATATCTCTTTCTTAGTATATCTAAGCTTAATTTTAAGGATTCAATAATCGTGACTCCTAATAGAGACTTAATATCATTTACAAAACCAACTTCAGAGAACTCTTTAGCAAGTTTTTCTATTTTTTCACCATCAAAAAAGAAAAAGTCAACCAAAGTAGGGGGAACAATTCCAGAAATAAACTCTTGCCATTGCTCTCTTGGTATCTCTGCAAATATTTTTCCATTCTTATAAAGAAAAAAATCCTCTTTAAAATGCTTATCAATATGCCATTTTCTCACTATCTTGTAGGTATCTCGAGACTCTAGAGAAAAATGAACAAATTCAAGAGAAATCTGAGCGCTTTTCTCTCCTTTATGTATGACTTCTTTCACGAATTTCTCATACTGTTTTTTTGTATATCCGTAAATATGATTACCATACAAACATAACTTTATAGACTCTAATAAAGTAGTTTTACCCGTTCCATTCTTTCCACCAAATAAAATAATGTTTTTTCCCTCTTCTAATCTTAAATCCAAGATGTTTTTTCCTTTGTAAAGACCTATATTTTCTAGGGTAAGGGAAGTTAAAGTCATTATTCATCTACCTCTCTTAAGATTTCTTCCTCTGATCTCCATTCCTCGCGAAGAATTTTTTCCAACTTTCTTATCAATGAAGTTCTTCTTGAAGAGAAAATGTTGTATTGGCAAGTATTAAGTAGCCTAATCACTAATTTAGGATTTACATTTTCCTCCTTTGACAGCATCTCTATTAATTTTTTATCTTCTGCAGAAAAAATACCAATTTCTTCCCTCGGTATCTCCAATTCTTTACCATAAACCTTTTTATAAATTTTCAACACACTGTCTTCCCAATCTCCTTCTTCTAACCTCCAGATCCTTCTAATTTCTATCAGTTCGTCAATGGATATTAATTTAATTTCTTCTCCATAAGGATTGTTTTCATTTACCTCTTTTTCAGTTTCCAATAACTTCTCTAGGAAAAACTTCCTGTACTCAAACTTATAAGGACCCCTACCTAATTTTTTAGAACCATCCTTACAGTTACCTTTTACAAAATATATACTTCCATTTCTCCTTTTATAATCACGATAAATATGTTTCTTTTCCGGATCCTGGGTTTCTACAAGCATTTCTCTAAACTTTTGGAGAGGTTTAAGCCAAGTTTCTCCGTTTTCAATAAGAGAACTAAGGGATTTCTCTTTTTTTACAACCGTACAAACCCAACAACCAAATCTACTACTACCTCCACTTTGTTCATTAACTGTAAATAAATTCCCAATAACAACAGGAGGCTCTCCGGCATTAGCTTGTTTATACATCTCGAAAAGCTCCTGATTATCCCCTCCCCATGGGGATTCAAAGTTAAGTAAGTAGTTCCAAACATCTTCAACTGTCCAATCTTCTATAGGTGTATATACTAATGCTCCAGAAAGAGTAGAATGTCTTGATAATCTATGATTTCCAATTTTATGTTCAGTGATTGTTTTTTCCCTATTAAGACTCTCCGACTTCCTTACGCCTAAAACAACTACTACCTCACCATATTTATTTACAGTTTCTATTACAAATCTATTTGAAGGTTCTATTTTTAGTCTATCAGTACACCATCTGAATTCCTTAGTAGGAGCTGGATAGCCTCTTCCTATTAGATTAACCCAAAAAGTATCTGAAACTCGTGGATAAACTTTAACTGCCTGAATAGGCAATCCTTTTCTTTGGGCAGCTTTGTTAATAAGATTAAGGTTTTTATCAACATAATTTATAACTTTAGGGATTTCTATTGATGTATCAGAAGAAAGTACATATATAGGTTTATTTAGTTTCTCTCTTGGTAACTTTTCCAAAGCTTCCCAAATAAGCTGTAATGTTGCAGTAGAGTCTTTTCCTCCACTATATCCTACTATCCATGGGTAACTATTAGAGAAATAAATGCTTCTAATTTCTTCATAAATATCCTCTAGAGTTTTTTCTCCAACTATAAAATTAGATCTGTAAGACATACTCCTCTCCCAAAATCTTCTTTAAAATGAAGTTTGCTGTAGCTTTCACACTTACATTAGCCTTACTTAATCTACCCTTGTTCAGAGCAATTCCTTCCCAATCAGGATTACTTCTATGCCAATTAATATTTCTTAATCTAGAAAGAATTTCCTGTAAGTCTAATTGGTTAGTAATAATTACACGACCTACTATAGCAATAGCATTAAGGAAAAGTCCATGAGAATGGATATACTCTCGTCTTACTTTATAAGGTGCTAATTCTCCTTTCTTTATCTTTTCCCATTCAGGAATATTACTGCCTACTTTTTCCCAGAACTCGAGAGATAGCGTTCGTTCTCTATCACTTATTTCTATCTTACTACCTTTTTTACCCAAAAGTTCCTTAGTAGCATGGTAAATACTACTAAGTGTAAAAAGTTTATGGGATCTATTAGATATGGAACTTTTTTCATATTCAACTAGTCCTTTAAAGTAATAAACATTTTCCGCCAAATATCTGGCTAACTCTGCCATTTGATCCCTATAATCATAAAGAATACTAATAGAAGGAGTGGGTTTTACAGAGTATCTATTAAGATCTGTAAATATTTGTTGACTTCTTTTTAATCCTAAATCTAGAAAAACGACTACTGAAATAGTTTCATATGCTAATCGCGGATTTTCCTGAAGAGCTTGTTTAATTGCTTCGATTCTATGCTGTCCATCATTTATTACGATCCTTGAATTTTTATCTATTTTAAGTTTTCCTATTTGATAGTCCTCTTCACCAACAGGTTCAAATTCCATATTCCCATCAACGGAAATAGTAATTGATGAGAAAACATAGGTGTATGGGTTTTCCAATATATACTTTTTAATTTCAGGAATTCTTCTTTTATTAAGAATCCTTTGAGCTCTCAAGTTGGGAGGCACCAAAGGAATATTGACTTCTCTAAAAAGTTCAGGTATTAACTTCAAAGGAAACATTGCTGTATAAAATTCCTTCCCTGCTTGGATACCTCTAACAGCTGGAAATACATAGTAGGAATCACTCATTGTTCCCTCTATCTTCGTGTGGAAGTTTTTCAATAAACTTCCACACAATTATACACCCGTTGCTTTGGAACTTCAAACTATTAGGAAAACACGAGATAAAACCCATACCGGTACATATCAGTCCCTAATGAACCTGATATAAGGACTCTTTTCTCTTTAAGTAATTTTCTTACAAAGCCTTCAGATACCTTGAGGAATTCTTAGGCTACATAGAGGGAAGAAGGACAACTACAGAAACAGGTAAAACGGCAGCTGGAAAGATAGAAATTTCCAAAGACAGGAACGGGAAGTTTAAGCCAAAGATAATCAAAAAATAACAGCCTTCTGCTCAACAGGTATGTCAGTAAAGAACATTCAGAAATCTTGTCAGATATGTATGGAACAGAAATAAGCCATCATTCATCTCAAAGCTGAAATAGAGGCCAGTATAGGAGTGATAATCAAGATCTTTATAGAGCATTCATGAGCTGATCTTGTAAACTAATCCTTATTGGAGTAGTTCACTTAACCTACCTTATATATGAATGAAACCGGAATTCTTACCTCCTAGACAAACTTACAAGACTGTAGAAAAATAACCAGCATTACCAGTTTTCTGTCAATTTACGGCATATAACAGCACTCCGATATTTAATATTGCCCATTAGCCCCCCTCCCTCCCTGAAGCAATAAGTAGGGGAGGCACAAAGCGGAGGGCACGATGGGCTTACCTAAAACTATTAGATACTCGGAGGATTTAAAGTGACAGAAAATTGGACAGGAGGAAGCATTATGAGACAAAAAAAGGTTTATGTACCAATTGAAGGATTTACTTATGCCCTAAACAGAGCAGTCAAAGGTAGAAAGAAACCTACTAAAGAAGCTATCAATCTGATAAAAAAGGGAAAGAACTCTAACGGAAGTTTATTACTATTATTCTTCGATTCTTTCTTGGGAAGCAATTTCTCCAAGAAAAGGTTTCTAGAACTATTAAACCGTGAGAATGTAACTGCACTTACCTTAAAACCTCATAAAGAAAACAGAAACTTCCAAGATATAATTTCTCTTTTCGGGAATGATGACAGGAGCATTATTAATAGAGATTTAGGAAGAATACTTTTTAAGGAAAAAAAAGTATTAGACTATGAAATCTTGGTGGATAAGTTCTTGGAAATATACGAGCCCAAACCGACTTACATTTTTTTAGATGCTACAACCTTAAGAACCGAAAACAATCCGTTCTATTCGAGTGTTCTCGAGCTGTTTGCTGCAGGGTTCGCAGTCACCTTAGTACACAAATTAGAAAACTCTGTTTTGGAACTGATATTAACAAAGGAGGTTTATAACACAATAAAACAAAACTTAGAAGAGAGTTTCTTCGTAAAAGAGTACTCAAATGAAAATAAGAATAGCATTACCCTTTTAATATCCCCTTATCTGATAAAAGAAGCGGAAGTTGAGTACTTGGGAAGCAAAGTGCTATACAAAGAAAACTTAGCAGCTCTACTCTTTCAGCTCCCCTCGAAACTAAAAGTAAAGAAAAGAAAAATTCAACCACTAAAGAAAATATCTTTCGAGAAACTATTCAATGTAAAAGCATTCATACTTAATAAGACGACTATTATCCCCGATAAAAATTTCAAAGAAGACGATATAACCAGAGATATCAAAATAATTAGCAGACATTACTTTAACTCATGGTTAGTAAATTGGGATTTCTTCTTCCGAATTAAAGACACTCATGCGGATATTGAAACAAAATATTTTCTATATAAAAAATACAAAGATAAGATCAACAACGAAACTTTCCAAATACTCAAAAGAGGTGACTTCCTGTTTTCTATCAGAAAGAATACATTTAATATCGTTTATATCCTAGAAGTTCCCGAGTATGATAACAGCCTCTACATTCCTAACAGTAAACTGGCCAAGTTCAGCCCTACTCCGTTTCTAAGATCAAAGATAAATCCCCTAAAGTTGGCAATAATTTTGTCCCCTCTTACAAACAGAGAATTTAATAAAACTATTTCCCTTGAAGATATGAAACAGTTTGTATATGAAGTAACCAACCTGGTTATAGAGCAAAGGTTCTTATCCTCAAAAGAGTTACTCGAGACTTTCTATTCTACTGAGAATGATAAGAAAAACCGCTTTCAAGAAATTTTGGAAAAATACTTTAAATAGGAGGAAGCTATGCTCGGCCTTGCCGCAGAATACCTTACAGATTTAATCAGCGAGGATGTTATAGGTCAACGTAATGCAGTAGAGAATACATTAACAGCAATTTGTGAAAATTTTGAAGCATATGCACAGGGTAAACCCGGAAAAATAAATAACATTCTCTTAGTAGGTCCTTCGGGATCCGGAAGAACACATATGGCCAGAAGTATTGCTAAAACCCTTGGGATTCCTTTCGTCAAGGTCTCAATGAACGAATATGCTATAGCAGAGTATAAGGAGAATAATATCCGAACAATTGTTACAGTTGATTTTTATGATTCTATAAATGACAATATAGCCGGAAATGTTTGGAAAATGGTTATTAGATACAAACTGGCAAACTCAATATTAAATCTTCTTAAGAAGAAAGGAATAATCGGAGTAAAGTTTAAAATAGCTGCCGAATTTGCTGCAGTCTATGTTTTTTTTGGAGCCGCAAAATCGGAAGAGTTAGTTAACTGGAAATATGACAATCCCGGAGCTAAAAGTTTCATAAGAGAACTTAAGTCCGTTTTCCAACGGACCGAAAATGTTTATTTATTACAAAGTTGCATAGCTGATTTTCCGTACAAATCTCCGGATCCTTTCAAAAGTTTTTACTCTAAGCCATTTGGAATAATTTTTATCGAAGAAGTAGATAAAATCCTATCTAACCATCCTCTTCAAGAATTAATATCTACAATGCTCGAAGGTACAAAAATACATTTAGGAAGAACTGTTGATACTTCTCATATAACATTTATGCTAACCGGAAATTTTTCCGAACATTCATCGGACGAATTCATCCCCGAGCTAAAAAGGGAACTCAACATTAAAGTTAAACTTAGAAAATTTTCCTTTGAAGATTACTTAAAGATAATAAGAAAAGAATGGACAATACTTCCAGAACCATTCAAAGACAGTCTTGTAAAAGTTGAAGAAAATGCTCTCAATGAATTAGCAAAAATCTGCATGAAACAAAATGAACAAGAATATTTAGGAGCAAAAAGAGTAAAAGAAAATCTTTCCAGAGTTAATTATTTTTTAGTCGAAAAGGTAAAAAACTCAAACTCATTCCCTATAAAGATCGATGAATCATTCATAAATCAAGCCATCAATTCTGAACCGCTTAACATATCAGAACACGCTTATGATAAAAAAACAACTATAAATATAGCTGAAGAGTTCAATAATGAAACGAAGGGAATCGGGAACCTATTCTTCGACTGGTTAATAGAATTTCTAAAAGACAAGTTATCCAAAGAAGAATTTAAGTATAATTTAAGCGATTCTCTTTTCCATTCTATAGGTGCCAATTGCTCACTATTCTTCGAAATAAATTCGGAAGGTAAAACTATTTTTGAGAAACTGATAGAGGAAAATTATCTAAAAGGTATGGAATCAAAAACTTTTCATCGGTTTAAAAAATACATCGAAAACCATATAGAAAATAAGAAAGAAGAATTACTGGAAAAACTTAATAAATTAACCGAATGGGAAAGAACTACGGAGTATGAAGACTCTGAGGAAGATGATGATTTCTTATTCTAAAACTTATTTTCAAAGGAGGTAAGCCATGAACAACTGTATGAGTATTTTCAAGAAATGTTATCCCGATTGCCTGGATTTAATCATTAAGAAGAGAATAAACATAGATGCAATCACGTCGGGAGCAAACGCAGACAAGAACGAAGACAGTGAAAATGGTGCTGATATTAGCAGTCCTAAAGCACCAACGGACTGTAATGCAATCACGCCGGGAGCAAACATAGACAAGAACGAAGACAGTGAAAATGGTGCTGATATTGGCAGTCCTAAAGCACCAACGGACTGTTTTGAAAATTTCATTAAGCAAGTAACCTCAAACCCCGAGCTCGCCATAAAGAATTTCATAGACTGCATAGACGAACTACTAGGAATTTTAGAAGATGAAATCCGTAGACTATACGAAAAGAAAGAGAAGCTTTCATCTATACAGGAAGAACTTAATGTTACAGAAATATTTATCTCTATAGAAAAAATACTCTCTCCTCAATCAGTACTTCTTCAGCTTAATACAAAAGCTAATGATATTTGCCAAACTCCATTTCCTATTGAAATGGCCAAAATAGAACAAGAAGTTTTCGGGAAGTCCAGTGAATTTTGGAATTATATGAGTAATTTATCGAAAACCGTACCAATTGTTATTAAGAGATTATTTTGTTTAAAATCCCTTTTAATTACTTTAACACCTTGCTTAGTTAAAAACCTAACAATGGAGAAGAAGATTGAATACCAAAGAGAAATACTCAGAAGGGTTAATTTCATTTCTGAAAAAATAGATGAACTTATTCGGGAATTCGGATTATATCTTGTAAGTATACAAGATTTCCTAAATAATTCTTACCTCCGAATCTACAAACTTTATACCAGAATTGACAAAGCACTTGAAACTAAAGATTCTGATTATAAGGAATTCCTAACAAAAATTTATGATCGTGCAACGACCTGCAGAGCTGCAAAAGATGTAGTCAAATTTCTCTACAAATTACTCAATTCTATTGTAAACAATTCAAAGAAAGATAAAACGAAACCTAGGATCATTTTATAGAAAAACGCCGGGCTATATCCCAGGATATAGTCCGGCATCTCAAATGGGTATTGATTTTAAAAATGTCCACCTGTTAGAACTCTGGTATCTTCCCTGCGTTCCCGATGAGGCCTGTGGGTAGGGTGAAAGCCCGCCAAGTGGGTAATGCCTTTAAACAGCCTCTAACAAAGTAAGCATCCCTCCTCTCCTCCAGCAAGCAAGTCCGAAGCAAGCGAAGGGTAAACGACTGAATAGCAAGAGAGACTCCGAATAGAGGAACCGGAACTAAGATCTCCAAATCTCCACACACAGCGGGAACTAGGAGTAAGAATGGCAGGAACCCGCCTATGGAGTAAGAACTTCAACCACAAATAGAATCTTTGCACTTCATATGCAAAGTATATATAAACTAAGTGTGCATAAAACCAGATTCCATAAACCATAGAAAAGAATCAACCTGGGGAGCTCCCTTCCCGTGATACCAGGAAACCCAGACCCATACAGAGAAACCACAAGGAAAACAAGAGCCAAAACCAGATAAAAAAGCCTCATCTAAAACCAGAACATCTATATCACCCAGTTCTATGCGGTTGCCTTTACAAAGCTCTTAGCCAACTCAACAGGAGTTATTCTTTCGTCCTCCCACTTAAAAACAATCTCATCGGGAACGGATACCTTTGTAGCTCTCCCCTCCTTCTCAAGGTCAACTAAACCTATAGAGGCCAATACCTGGAGATCGTTATAAACGTTCTTAAAGTCTCTACCGATTCTATCTGCAAGTTCTTTAATTGACTCA
>JALVUY010000090.1 GCA_027023665.1 Methanocaldococcaceae archaeon | reverse complement strand
AATGAAGATGGGAGGCTGGAAGGTTCTTCGCTAATAGTTTCAATTTACCATTTACTTTCATTAAATTATATATTTATATATTTACATATATAATCATAAACTATATAAACCCGATTATAACATATACTAAACTTGGTGTGCATGGCTAGGCCGGGGGGTTGGGCGTCCCCTGTAACCCGAAATCGTCCTCATGCGGGGGCCGAAAACCTGGGGGCGGTATGTCTTCCAGCCTTCTCTCCACAGGTCTCTCGATGATACTTCGTCCCGTGGGGCTCGGCGGAGGGGGAGCACCTTCTGTAGGGAAGGTGTAACCCCCTTTACCTGCCGAACCCCGCCAGGCCCGGAAGGGAGCAACGGTAGGCAGGACGTCGGCGCTCACGGGGTAAACGGGGTTGAGAAGAGACCTGTGGGTAGGAGGGGGCTGGGGGGCATACCCACCCCAGGGAAGCCATGCACACCACTATTTTTTATATATCTTAAATTTTATTTTCTAAATATTCTAATTAATAAAAACTTAAATATGAGGGAAAATAATGCTTATTGGTATAATATCTGACACTCATATTTACGATAGAGCCTCTGAACTACCAAAAACTGTTTTTGATGAATTTTCAAATGTGGATTTAATTATACACTGTGGAGATGTTACAGATAAAGAAGTTTTAGATTTATTAAGTGATTTAGCAGAAGTTATTGCAGTTAGAGGAAATATGGATTATCTTAATCTTCCAAAACAACAAATTTTAAATATAAATAATTTTAAAATAGGGGTTATTCACGGAGATGTTATTTATCCAAGAGGAGATAAGCTAAAATTAAGATTATTAGGTAAGGAGATGGGAGTGGACATATTAATCTCAGGACATACACATACACCATTTATAGATGACTGTGGAGATATTTTATTACTAAATCCCGGCTCTTCAACAGTTCCAAGGTGTCCTATTAAGTCAATTATGAAATTAAATATTAAAGATAGAGTTGAAGCCAAGATAATTCCAATTGAATAATTTATTTTTGGTGTTAGGAATGGAAATATTAAATAAATGTGTTGGATGTGGAAACTGTGTTGTATTTTGTCCAAAAAAGGCTATAAAAACATATGGAGTAGCGATTGTAGATAAAGATAAATGTGTAAATTGTGGTATATGTGCAAAATACTGCCCAATTGATGCTATTATGATAGAGTGAAATATTTAAATCTAACTTTAAAATAAAAATTAATAATCAAAACAAAGTAATCAAATAATCAAAACAATAATATAAGGAGGTTTAAAAATGTATATAGGAAGGTTTTTAGTGGTTGGTAAGACAAAGGATGGAAAACCCTTTGCCGCTTACAGAGTTTCAAGTAGAAGTTTTCCAAATAGGGTGGCTAAAAAAATAAACGATAATACAGTGGCAATAATTCCAAAGGACTTAAATGAAATTTTTAAAAATCCTTATATAACCTATAACTGCATAAAAGTAGTTAATGATGCTGTTGTAGTCACTAATGGTTCTCATACTGATTTCATAGGTGAGAAATTACATTTTGGTAAAAGAGATGCTTTAGCTTATGTATTGGCAGTTATGGATTATGAGAAAGATGATTACAAAACTCCAAGGATAGCGGCAATATTAGATAAAAATGAATGTTATATGGGATATGTTACTCATGAAGAAATTAGAGTTAAAAAAGTTGAATTAAAAGAAGGAAAGGGCTATTATTTGGGTGTCTATAACTCCTGCAAAATAGATGAAAATCAAGTTATAGACATTGAAGGAAATACTGCTGAAGAGTTAGCAGAGTATATTTTAAACTATAAAAAGTTTGAGCATCCAGTAGCATGTGCTGTGGCTGTTATTGATAAGGATAAAGTAGAGATAGCAACTAAAAATAAAAATGAAAATTAATAGAACAACTATAAATCTATATAATAAAATAATAAATAGTAAATATTTAAATTTTCTAATTTTGCATTTTAATTAAACGTCAAAAAATAGCATGTGATAGACATGTCTATTTTTTTATTTGAAAGAGACAATGAAAAAAATGTAATTAACAATATTAGACAACTTATTAAAATGGCTTTGAATAGCATTAATCTTTTGAAGGAGTATATGCACTCTAAGGATGAAAAACTATTAAAAGAAATTATAAAAATAGAGGAAGAAGGGGATGAAATAACTAAAAATATAAGAATAAACTTAGAAAATGCATTTTTGCCAAATATGAAGAGAGAACTATCGAGGTCTGCTGAGCTTTTAGATGAAACTTTAGATAGCTTAAAACATGCTGCTATGCTTTATGAATTATTAAAATATGAGCTTGATAGTTATTTAAAAGATGAAATCGATCTCGTTTTAATGATAACTGTTGAAATGTTCAAACACTTAGAAAGAATTTTAGATGTTATTGAAAAAGGAGGAGACTTATATACAATAATTAAAGAAATTAAGGACAAGGAAAAATTTATTGACGATATTTATCAAAACAAAATTTATAAATATTTAATTAATTTAAAAATCATATCTTTTTGGGATGGAAAGATATTATGTGACTTTATTGATCACATAGTAGAGATTAGCGACTATATAGAGGATGTCGCAGATGAATTGCAAATAATATACTTCCATATAAAATAAGGTGATAATATAGAGAATTTTCAGGGCTTAGATTTAATTATAAGTTTTTATTTATTGTTTATCTTGGGTGCAAACAATGTTGGAAATGCTATTGGCACAGCCTATGCCTCAAAAGCATCATCTTACAGAAATTTGTTAATTTTATTTAGTATTAGTGTTATAATTGGCTCTTTATTTGCTAAAAATGTTGGTAATACTGTAAATAGCATATCCTCAGATGCTTTAATTTCCTTAATAATTTCTTCTTTAGTTATGACAATATCAACATACAAAAAAGTGCCTATTTCTTTACACACTATTATAGTATGCTCATTAATTGGCTTAAACTTTAGTTCTTCAAATTTAAAAGTGTTTTTTAAAATATTATTAAGTTGGATTTTTTCTCCAACTATTGCAGTTATTATCGCTTATATATTTTATTTAACTTATGAAAGAATTAAGATTCCAATTTTTAAAAAGTTGTCAATAATTAGATGTCTTTTATTACTAACTTCTGGAATAATTGCATTTAACTTAGGAAGTAACGATTTACCAACAATTTTAGGAACTTTTACAACATCTCAAACCATCTATCTTATTGGAGCTGTTTTTTTGTGCTTGGGGGCATATCTATATGGAAACAAAATTTCAGAAACATTTGCTAAGATTACCAATTTAAGCGTAACATCTGCATTTATAGCCCAATTATCTGGAGGTTTGGCTGTAACTATATTTACTGCATTGGGAATGCCTGTCTCTTCTACTCAAGCGATAGTTGGAGGAATTTTAGGAGTTGGCTTAACTAAAGGAATAAAAACAATAAAGTGGAGTATCTTCAAAAAAATTATTCTTTGGTGGATAGTGACTCCAATAATTGCCTTAATAATTGGATTTATCATAAGAAACTGTATATTAATGTAATTAAACAAGTAGGTATTGAAAAAAGTATGAAAAAAGAAAAATAAATAAAAAATAAAAACTAAACTTAAAAGCTAATATAAGTTAATATCAGTTTTTATTTGAATAATTTAAAATTTTTGGAGATTGTTATGGATGACTTAATAGAACTTTTAAAAGGTTGTAAAAAATTAGTAATTATGGGAGTAGGAAATGAATTAAAGGGAGATGATGCTATAGGAGTATATGTGATTAAAAGATTGATGAATTACTTTATTGAAAATAATAATTTAAATAATGAAATTTTAAAAATAAAAAATCTATATTTAATAAATGCAGGAACAGTTCCTGACTTTTATACTGATATTTTGAAAGAGATAAAGCCAACTCATATCATAATTATTGACTGTGCTTTGATGAATGAGATGCCTGGTAAAGTTAAGATTATAAAAGAAGATGAAATAATAAATTACAGTTTATCAACTCACACATTACCAATATCATTTATAATTAAATATTTAAAGAATTTTGTAAATTTTGATGTAATAATTATAGGAATCCAGCCAAAGGTTATAGATTTTTGTCCTATGTCTAAGGAGGTTATAGAATCTGGAGATAAATTGATAGAAACTCTTATAAACTGTATAAAAAAATTAAATCTAACAGAATAAAAGGATGTGATTGATATGATTGACTTTAAGGAAATAGAAAAAAAATGGCAAAAAAGATGGGAAGAGGCAAAGATTTTTGAGGCAGATCCTGATGATAGGGAGAAGTTCTTTATAACTGCGGCATTTCCCTACTTAAATGGTGTATTACACGCTGGGCATTTAAGAACATTTACAATTCCAGAAGTTGTTGCAAGATTTCAAAGAATGAAAAATAGAAATGTTTTATGGACTTTTGGTTATCATGTAACTGGAACTCCAATATTAGGTTTAGCTGAGTTAATAAAGAAAAGAGATGAAAAAACAATTTGGGCATATACAAATTTACACGGAATTCCAGAAGAAGACCTTTTACAATTAACAACACCAGAGAAAATTGTAGAATACTTCTCAAAAAAGGCTACTGAAGCATTTAAAAGAATGGGCTTTAGTTTAGATTGGAGAAGGAATTTTAAAACAGATGATGAAGTTTTCAATAAGTTTATTGAATGGCAATTTCACAAATTAAAGGAAAAAGGTTTAATTATTAAAGGTTCTCATCCTGTTAGATACTGTCCAAGATGTGATAACCCTGTGGAGGACCACGACATATTAGTTGGAGAGAATGCCACTTTGGTAGAGTATATATTAATTAAATTTAGAACAGAGGATGGCTACATAATGCCTATGGCTACTTTAAGACCAGAAACTGTTTTTGGAGTTACAAATGTATGGGTTAATCCTGATGCAACCTATGTAAAGGCAAAAGTTTATTTAGAGAGGGAAAAAGAGGAAGGAATTGAATTAATTGATAATGGAATTTGGATAATGTCAAAAGAATGTGCTAAGAAATTAAAACATCAAAATAGAAGAATAGAGATTATTGAGGAGTTTAAAGGAGAGCAACTTATTAACAAAAAGGTTATAAATCCAGTAACTGGTAAGGAAGTTCCTATACTACCTGCTAAATTCGTAAAAACTAATATTGGAACTGGATGCGTAATGTCAGTCCCTGCTCATGCACCTTATGATTATATAGCATTAAGAGATTTAGGATTAGTTGATGAAATAGGTTTAATTTCGTTAATTAACGTTCCCGGATATGGAGAGTATCCTGCAAAGGAAATTGTAGAAAAAATGGGTATTAAAAGTCAAGAAGATGTTGATAAGTTAGAGGAGGCTACTAAAAAAATTTACAAAGATGAGTTCCACAAGGGAGTTTTAAATGAAAATTGTTTAGAGTATAAGGGCATTCCAGTTAGAGAAATTAAAGACAAATTAACAAAGGATTTAATAGATAAAGGATTAGCTGAAGTCATGTATGAATTTAGTGAAGAAAAAGTTATCTGTAGATGTGGAACTCCTTGTATAGTGAAGATGGTTAAAGGACAATGGTTTATAAAATACTCTGATGAAAAATGGAAGGAATTGGCTCACAAATGTGTAGATAAAATGAAGTTTATCCCTGAACATTTAAGACAAGTATTCCACGAAAAAATTGACTGGATGAAGGATAAGGCATGTGTAAGAAGAAGAGGATTAGGAACTAAGTTTCCATTTGAGGAAGGTTGGGTTATTGAATCTTTATCTGACTCAACTATATATCCTGCATACTATACAATTGCAAAATATATAAATAAATATAACATAAAACCAGAACAACTAACCTTAGAGTTGTTTGACTATGTATTCTTAGGTAAAGGAGATATTGATAAAATCTCCAAAGATACTGGAATTCCAAAGGATATTATTGAAGGTATGAGGAAAGAGTTTGTTTATTATTATCCAGTTGATTGGAGATGTTCTGCTAAGGATTTAATTCCTAATCATTTAACATTCTACATCTTTAACCACGTAGCAATCTTTCCAGAAGAGTATTGGCCAAGAGGCATTGTAGTCAATGGGTATGTCACAATTGAAGGACAAAAGTTGTCTAAGTCAAAGGGTCCATTAGTTCCAATAATAGAAGTGGCTGAAAATTATGGGGCAGATGTTGGAAGGTTTTATATAACAACCTGTGCTGAACTACCACAAGATGCTGATATTAAATTTAAAGAATTGGAAAATACTAAAAAAGTTTTAGAAAGGTTGTACTTATTTGCAAAAGACATTGCTGAAAGAAAGGATGAAGAAGGAAGTGAATATAATTACATTGACAGATGGTTATTAAGTAGATTATATAGATCTGTTAAGTTATACGATGAATATATGGAGAACTTTGAACTTAGAAAGGCTGGAATATTACTCTATCAACTGTTAGATGACTTAAAATGGTATAGAAGAAGAGGAGGGAACAATATAAGAGTTTTAAGAGAGTTCTTAGAAGTTATAATAAAATTAATGGCTCCTTTTACTCCACATCTATGTGAAGAAATGTGGGAAATGTTAGGAAAAGAAGGATTTGTTTCATTAGAAAAACTACCAGAAATTAAAGAGGAGCTTATTGATGACAGTATAGAAAAAGGAGAGGAATATTTAAAATCAGTAATTGATGACATAAAGGAGATAATAAATGTTACAAAAGTTCAACCAAAAAGAATTTATCTATATACTGCTGATGAATGGAAATATGATGTCTTAAAAATAATTAAGGAAAATGAAGGAAAGACAATTAAAGAATTAATGCCAATTATTATGAAAAATCCAGAGTTCAGAAAGTATGGTAAAGAAATTCCAAAGTTAGTTAATCAATTGTTAAAAGTTAATGCTGACATTATTAATGAAGTAGAAATCCTAAAAAATGCCAAAGAGTTCATAAAAAGAGAGTTTAATGTTGATGAAGTTATTATCAATGGGGAAGACAAAGGTAATAAAAAGAGAGTAGCTATACCATGCAAGCCAGCAATTTATTTAGAATAAAACTATTTTTATTTTTTTAATTTCAAATTGATAATAATCATCTCCTAATCCTACATCATCATGAATTTTCCTTACGTGAACTTTCTTTACATACAAATATTTTCAAACAACCTTATTTATTTACAAATTATAATTAATACTACACACCTAAAAATAGATCCCCAAAATAGGTTTATTTATTTACGACTTAATTTCTATAAGGATATCAAGAAGCTAAAATTTTAGATTAATACATAAAAAATAGTAAGAAAAAGTCTAAAGGGATTTTTAGGTTACAACTAAAAAACTAATAAAAAAATTAGTTTGAATTTAATGGCTGTTTACTGGTGCTAAGTTTCCTGCTAAGTTTCCAACATAATTACCTGGCATTACTACATTTCCTGCCAAGTTTCCTGCAATATTACCGTAGTTTCCTGCTAAGTTTCCATAGACTACTTCATTTAATTCTGAATTTTCTCCAAGGATTGCATGAATTACACCAATAAACAGTTGAGTTATACTATTCCATAGACCAACTAACCATCCTTCTATATTTTCTCCGCTAAGTGTTGCATTTACTGGATATACACTATTGTTGTTAGCCATTTCTGTTACATTTACTACATTACTACCTATATTTACTGTTTCATTACCTACATTTTTTATAATTTCATTTGCTATTTCTGTTTTGTTTCCAGGATTATAACTTACATTTGCTGTTATTATTCCTTCACTTGTATTTAATGTTATTTTACTTCCATTAATTGTTGCATTATATAATGTAATATTTACAATTGTTGTTATATTACTTTCATTTGTTGTGTTTAATGATGATGTATTTATTAATGTTACAGTTGTTGTCTGTGTAGTTGTTGTATGAGTTGTTGGTGGTATGTAATAACTACCTCCAGAACTACCTCCACCCCCTGATACACTAGATGTCACTTCTGTTGCTGTTGATACAGAAACTGTTGCTCCTTCAGATTTTGATACTTTAACAATAACATTAACTATTTTATTTATTACTGTTGAAGATTCTCCTAATACCTTCACATTAACATTAACTGAAATTACTTTACTTATAATATCAGACACTGCCTTTTCATTTGTTGTTGTAAGGGGTACTACAACTCCAACATATCCTTTTGCGAATTCAAGTATTGCATTTATTATTGGATTTTTAGATTTTTCAAATACTACAACTGCAACGGGTTTTTTTGTAATGTCTGGATTTAGTCTTTTGACTATACTAATTGATGTTTTAATAACATTTTCTGGATTTTTGTCTACATCAACCAGTAATGTTTTACTCATTTTTGAAACGTCATTTACTATTACTTTTGGAACTGATGTTCCAATAATTACTGCGTCATCAATTTTTACATTTGCTGATTTTAATGCATCAACTACTTCTTTTTCTTTATTTGGAGCATAGTATAATACAGGTGCATCAAAACTAACTGCAGCAGGTATTATTTTTTCATTAAATCCTTCTGCAATTACTAGCTTTTTTGCAACATTAGGATCTTCTTTAACCCATCTTTCAAACAGTTTTATTGAAGTTTCAACTCTTGTTTCTCCCCAAACTCTTTCTGTTTTAATATTTAATTTTGATATTTCATTCTCTACTTTATTACTAACAGCAACAGGACCTCCGACAATTATTACTTTTTTAATATTATTGAGTTCTAATTCTCTTTTAGCTTCATCTGACAACTCATCTGTTGGAGTATATATTAGCTTATAACCCATAGCCTTTGCATAGGGTGCTGCAACAACCGCATCTGCTGGCGTTGATACTATTATAGCTACATTTTCATTTGATGTAGCGAATGTAAGAGGAATTACACTAAAAACTATTAGCATCGACATTAATATAGAAAGTTTAGATTTCAATTTAGTTCACCTCCTTATAAACGAAATATACAAATATACTCATTATATTTTAACTTAGTATTAAAATATAAATATCTTTCGGATATTTATTTTCTAATACTGTTAATTTTTAAATTTACAATTCTAAACTAAAGAGGTGATTATTATGAAATTTATAAAAATTTTGAGAATATGTGTTTTATTTCTATTTGGTATACTTGGGTTATCAATTATAAATGATGTTGGAGGAATCTATAAATATCTATTAATTTTAATTTTTATACCTTCAATATTACATATCTTATTATTGACAAATACATTTAAAAAGTTAGAAAATTTTCTAAATTATTATTGTCTCTCTACATTTATATTGGTATTAATTTTACTTGCGATCAATAATATTCAATATTTTCAAAAGGCTATATTATTATTTGCTCTTCCTATATTATTATTACTACCTTCAATTAAGAAAGCCCCAAAATTATTTACAAAGATATTTATCTCTACAACATCATTGTGGATTACTATAGTTTATTTTAGAAATATAGGAAATATTGCTGTATTACTTTCAATTTTATCATTTATTTTAGTATATTTGGCATTAAATTGGAATAAAATTAAAAAAGTTGTTAATGTATCAATATTAAAAGATTTAGAGCCTTCTGGGGTTTTTGTTTTAGGAGCTATATTTTGTTTGTTAGTTTCAGCAATATGTTTAATAAAAAATAATGAATACTTATCAAATAAAATAGCAGAGTATGCATATTTTTTATTAGTTGTTGGAGTATTAGGGGCACTTTATGAATATGTTAGAGATACAAAGAAAAATAATGAAGGAGATAAATATGAAATTTATTAATTTAAAAAATGTAAAAATTAAACTTTTACTTTTGTTTATTGTAATTGTAGCATTTCTCCTTAGAATACAAACAGCTAAATATGATTTATTATTACTTGCTGATCCCTGGTATCACTATGCAATGATTAAGTTTATTGTAAATAATGGCTACTACATCCCATTTAATAATTTATCGAACCATCCATTTTATGGAATATCTCCAAACCCTCCTGGTCTTTATTGGATTCCAGCGATTTTGTATTGGTTGGTTTCTATAGTCTATTCTATAAAATTATTAAGATTTGTTCAGATTATCCCCTCAATTATTGGTTCTTTAACAGTTATCCCAGTTTATTTAATTGGAAAAGAATTAAAAAATAAATATTTAGGAATAACTATGGCTTTTGTTTTTGCAGTGTCTCCAATTATTGTCAAAAGTGGTCTTGCTGGATACTATAGGGGAGAGTTTTGGATGATTTTTTTTGGAATGTTTTCAGTGTATTACTTCTTGAGATATTTAAACTCATTAAATGTAAAGTTTGTCTTTTTTTCATCAGTTTTTACAGTATTATGTTCCCTTGTATGGAATGGATGGGTTTATATTCCTGTAATAATTGGAATTATTCATTTTGTTTATGTTATATATTATAGAGAAGAAAGTGTTTTGAGAGAACTTATATTATATATAATATTTTCATCTATCTTTGTGGGGATTTGGAAAATCATGTTTTTCTACCACTATCTAAACCATTTATTAGTATTTTTAATATTACTTGGAATTTGTTTATTTGAGATTATATACTTAAAATATATAAAAATTGAAAATGCAAATGTTTATTTAAGTATTTTCCTATTGTTTGGGCTTATTTTGATAGTAGGTTTAAGAATGTTGGATATAGATTTAGTCTCTAAGATAATTTCTGTAATACTTACTGGTAAGATCAGTAAAGGTCCAGGAATTGTTATAACAGAAAGTTATTTCAGTTATTGGGATTTGTTATTAGGTTTTAGTGTCTATATATTTTTGATTTTAGTATTTATCTTTAGAGTTATCAAGAATCTAATAAAAAATTCAATAACATTTGAGTATTTATTAGCATTTGCATTATTAGTTTCTTCTATTATGTTATCTCTCAAAGGAATTAGGTTTATATTTGTAAGTTCTTTAGGGTATATACTACCCATTGGATTGATTTTTTCAGAGTTTTTAGAAAATCTTATAAAAAGAATAATAAATTTTAAGGATTATTCTACATTCTTAAAATTAAAAACTATATTTAGTATATTTATATTTTTGATATTGATATCTGTTCCTATAATTAGTTCAGAAAATCAAGTAAGTAAAATCACCCCATATATCTCAAAAGATTGGTATAAAGCAAGTTTGTGGATGAAAAATAAGGATGGAAAGACAATATTTACGTTCTGGGATCAAGCAAATTGGTTTATCGCAATATCTGAAAAAACTGTTTTTACAGATACACAAACGAATTTTGGTAATAATCCATATAAAGATGCTTATGTGTTCTGTGCTAATTATTCTACTGGCATTGAGAGATTAAAAAAGTTGAGAGCAAATTATGTTGCTGTTGATAAGAGAACTTTGTTGATGTGGTATTGGCTACAGCCATTTAATATGAATAAAAATGTCAAATTTAATGAATCCTTCCTTTATCATCTCTATTACGAAAATGTCTCTTCTAAGGATTTAAAACTTGTATTTAAATCAGATGATTTAAAGATTTATAAGGTTATATATCATAAACCAGTTATATACAATGTTTTATGCAATAACTCTAAAATAACGATATATAGTTACTCTCCATATTTATCTAAAATTAACGCCACTTTAAAGATATGTAAGTTTAATACAACAAAAGTTGTATTTGAGAAGAATTTCTCCTTTGAATGTTACGGAGATTGTAAAAAATCAATAGATGTTAATTTAAGTAATGGAATTTATGATGTTTATGTTTCTGATGGAGAGGTTGTTATTAAAAAGGTTCTTGTAGTTAGATAATTTTTTAATGCTTAGCTTAAATGTATATAGAAAAAGCATAAGTTCGGGGGTATACCAATAGGGGATGAAACCCCCTCTATGGTTGGAATATCCCAGGATGCCTTGCCTCGCTTCGCTCGGCAATGTCTCTTAATATGTAAAAGGTGAAACCATGAAATTCTACGATAGAGAAAGAGAAGTAAATTTTTTAAAAACCTACTGCCAATTAGAGCCAAATTCTATTTTATTCGTTTATGGTCCTAAATCTTCTGGTAAATCAACGGTAATGAGAAGAGTTATTAAAGATTTAGAAAACAGCGATATAGTGTTTTTTTATTATAACTTAAGAAAATACGCTACACCTACAAAAGACGAATTTTTAAGTATATTTTTTGAAGAAGGGGATAAAAAATACCTTCCCAATAAGTTAGAATTCAATTTGGGGGTATGTAAATTTGGAATTGAGAAAAATCAAGATTTTAAAAAGTTCTCTTTAAATGATGTATTTGCTAAAATAAATGAAAGCATTAATGATGTTGTTGAAGATGGGAAGAAACCAGTCCTAATAATAGATGAATTGCAAAAATTAAAGAATATTTACTTTAACACTGAAAATCAAAGATTTTCAGCGTCTCCTTCGCTTCGCTTCGGAGATAGAAATAAATCCCTACTAAATGAGTTATTCAACCTCTTCGTATCCTTAACAAAAATGGAGCATTTATGCCATGTTATTTGTATAACTTCTGATACTTTGTTTATTGAGGAGGTTTATAATAACTCAACTTTAAAGAATACTTCAAAATACTATTTAATAGATTGGTTAAATAAGACAGATATTGAAAAGATTTTAAGGGAAGAAGGATTTACAGAGGGGGAGGTAAATTATTCCATTAACTACCTATCCTTACCGTATGAAATAGTTGATTTAATTGAAAATAAAAAATTAGGCTTAACTGTTGAAGAGACAATAAAACAATGGATTAATATTGAGAAGGATAAAATATTGTATTTAATAGGCACGCAGAAAGAGTTTGAAATGGAGAGGTTATTTAAAGCTTTAGAGTTATTTAAAGATAATATAACCATCCCAATTGGTGATATTATTAAAAATAATTTAATGGATGAGATTAAATTCTTAATTAACAATGAAGTATTATTTTATGATGTTATTAACGGAATAATTAAGCCAACTTCTATAATTGAATGGCATGCTATTAAAGAATTAATCAACATCTATGAAAAGAAATAGAATGGTATTAGTGGTTAATTTATATTATTTTAATGCAATTTTTTAATACTTTTTAAA
>JALVUY010000089.1 GCA_027023665.1 Methanocaldococcaceae archaeon | reverse complement strand
AAAAAAATAATCAATTTTATATATTGGGTTAAACAAAATAAGATGACTATCTATCAAATTATTTGAAATAAAATATACGAGGGAGATTAATGGGATTAATTCCAATAGATGTTTTAAAAAATACAAACAGACATAATCTTGGTGACAGTATAGATATAGTATTGTTTAGAATCGTGAGATTTGCCAATATAGAAAGATATTTGGGAGAACGTGGTGCAAATATTATATTGTACGAATCAGGAAAAGAGTTTGGAAAATCATTAAATACTAAGTCTATAGATGAAGTAGTAAAATTCTGCAAAGACTATAAAGTCGGATTAATTGAAATTGTAAATAAAAATCCAATACAAATTAGAGTATATGAGTGTATCTCGTGTTCAGGATTGCCAGAAATTGGTAAGAAATTGTGTTATTTTGAGGCTGGTTTTATAGCAGGTTGTCTAGAAAATATCTTAGGTAAAAAAGTTCAAGTAAGAGAAACACACTGTGCAGGATTAGGTAACGATTATTGTCAATTTGAAGTTAAGATATTGTAAATATTATTTTATTTTAAATATTATTAATTTTTATCATAACATCCTTAAGCATGTCTAAGAAAATTTAATATTATAATAGGTTTATAATAATAATCTTTATATAATCAAAGGCTCTATATATTTAAGAGATAATGGTTGTTAATATTATATCTTATAATTCTTCAGAATCAGAATTTGAAAGAAAATTTTATTGTGTATTTATTAATAGAAACTTTAGGTATACAACATTTTTAGACGAATCTATCACATTACCATAATACTTAATTATTATAAAGTCTAATATTATTATAATTATATATAATTACAATTATGAATGTGAAACTATGGTTGAGTTATCTATTATTATGCCCTGTTATAAAGGAGAAAAATTTATTGAGAATTCTATTATAACAGTTGAGAAGGTAGTTTCTGAATTTTGCAAAAGTTTTGAGATAATTTTGGTTGTAGATGGGTTTGTAGATAAAACTTATGATATTGCGAAGAATTTAGAGAATGAATTTGATAATTTAAAAGTTGTTGGATATGAGAAAAATAGAGGTAAAGGTTATGCGATAAAGTATGGCCTAAAATTTGTAGAAGGAAAGTATGTGGCATTGTTGGATAGTGATTTAGATTATCATCCAAAGGCTTTGAAGTGGTTTCTTGAAAAAATTAAAAATGATAATGCTGATATTGTTATAGGGAATAGGAGGGATAAAAATAGCGTATTTGAGTATCCACCACTTAGAAAATTTTTGAGTTATTGTTTCAATGTTTATGTGAATTTGATGTTTCCAGAGTTAAAACTTAAGGATACTCAGGCAGGCATTAAAATGTTTAAACATGATGTAATTAAAGATTTGTTTAATAATATTTATGATTTTAAATCTTTTAATGGTTATTCTTTTGATGTATGTATTTTAGTATTAGCCAGAAAAAGAGGTTATAAAATAACCTATGCTCCCTGTATATATAATCAAAAATTTACTGGTATCAAAGGGAGTATAGGATTAATTAAGACAATTTATAAAATGGGAAGAGATGTTTTATTACTTAAAATGAAATTAAAAGAATAAATTTACAAAAAAGGCATATATTTGTGGTAGAATGAGGATTTTAATGATGTCGTGGAAGTGTATAAAACATCCTTGGAAGGGAGGGGCGGAATTCGTTACTTATGAGTATCTAAAAAGGTTGGTAGAAAAGGGACATGAGTGTGTTTGGTTTGTTCCAAAATTTAAAGGTTGTTTGGAAAGGGAAATTATTGATGGAATTGAAATTGTTAGAGATTTTAACATATACACAATACATATAAATGCATGGAGAAAATATTACTCTGAATTTAAAGGAAAGTTTGATGTTATTATTGACCAAATTAATGGCATACCATTTTTTACACCATTGTATGCTAAAGAACCGATAATATTTTTTATCCATCATTATGAAGAAAAATGCTGGGACTATGAAATGCCATTCCCCCTTAACAAGATAGGTAAATTTGCAGAGAGGAATTTTTTGAGATTATATAAAAACATTCCGACAATTTGTGTTTCACCTTCAACAAAAAAAGATTTAATTAATTTAGGATTTAAAGAGGAAAATATTTATGTTATTTACAATGGATGCGATGTTGAACCATTAGAAAAAATTAATTTTGAAGAAAAAGAGGAAAATGCTATATGTTTTGTTTCAAGATTAACTCCTATGAAGAGAGTTGAACATGCAATTAAAGCAGTTTATTATATTAAAAAAGAGATACCTAATGTAAAGTTGTGGATTTTGGGTAGTCCAAAGAAAGAAAGTTATTTATATAAATTAAAAAATTTAGTTAATAAATTGGGGTTGGAAAATAATGTTAAATTCTTTGGGTATGTCCCTTTTGAAAAGAGAAATGAGATAATTAAAAAAAGTCAGATTTTGATAGTTACTTCTGTTAAAGAGGGCTGGGGATTAAATGTTATTGAAGCAAATGCTTTAGGGACTCCTGTTGTAGGATATAGAGTTCCAGGATTGGTAGATTCTATTAAAGATGGATATAATGGTTTGTTAGTTGATGATGGAGATATTATAAAATTATCTGAAACCATTATTAATTTATTGAAAGATGATGATTTAAGAAAGAAATTAAGTAGAAATGCCGTTGAATGGGCTAAACAGTTTAGTTGGGATAAGAGTGCTGAGAAGTTTGAGAGAATTTTGGAAATGGTGGTAAAATGAAAAATAATACAAAACAAAAGGTTATTCTTATAGGTCTCGATGGAGCCACATGGGATTTAATAAAACCTTGGGCTGATGAAGGAAAACTTCCTACATTTAAAAAACTAATAGATAATGGTACATGGGGAATTTTAAAAAGTACTGTACCTCCGTTATCTCCATCTGCATGGGTTTCAATATATACAGGATGTATGCCATCAAATCATGGTATATTTGGATTTGTAAAAAGAAAAAAAGATTCATATTTCTATTATCCCATATCTGGAAAAGACATTAAAAAGCCACCCATTTGGGAAATATTATCAGATTTTGGAAAACGGTCAATAATTATAAATGCATTATTTGCTTATCCACCAAAACCAATAGATGGTATTATAATAACAGGTTTAGGAACTCCATCATTAGAATGTGATTTTGTATATCCTACAAAATACAAAAAAATAATAAGAGAAAAATTTCCACAATATGATGTAGATT
>JALVUY010000088.1 GCA_027023665.1 Methanocaldococcaceae archaeon | reverse complement strand
TTGTTAGGAATTGTTGTAGGAAAAATTGTAGATAAATTTATAAAAAATTATATAAAAACAATTGTATCTAAAACAAAAACAAAACTTGATGATATTTTTTTAGACGCCATAGAGCTACCAACAGTTGTAATTATAATGGTTATATTCTTTTATTTTGGATTAAAAACTTTAATTTTACCAGATTACATTCATAAAATCATAGATAACGCTATAAAAGTTGTTGTTATTTTTTCAATAACATACTTTGCTGTTAAGTTTGTTGATGGAATATTTGATCACTACATATCTCCATTAGTGGAAAGATCTAAAACTAAGTTTGACGATCACATATTTAAACCGTTAAAAAAATTTACGAAAATATTAATTGTAGTTCTTGGAATACTAACAGCTTTAAGTTCTGTTGGATATGATGTAACTGCTATATTGGCTGGTTTAGGTATTGGGGGTTTGGCTGTAGCATTGGCAATGCAAGATACAATAAAAAACTTTATTGCGGGTGTCTTAATACTAATTGATAAGCCATTTAGTTTTGGACACTGGGTTAAAGTTGGAGATATTGAAGGAATCGTTGAAGAAATTGGTATGAGAAGTACAAGAATAAGAACTTTTGATTATACCTTAATAACAGTTCCTAATTCTAATTTGTTGGAATCCTCTATTGAGAATTTAACAGTTAGAGATAGAAGAAGAGTTTTAATGACTATTGGTTTAACTTATAATACACCAGTTGAAAAAATTAAAAAAGCTAAAGAAATAATAATAAATATTATTGAGAGTCATTCAGCTACACTTCCTCCCTATAGAGTTCATTTTGTTGAATATGGTGATTGGAGTTTAAATTTAAGAGTAGAATATTTTGTAAGAAATATTGGCTTTGATTACTACTTAAATGCTGTTGATGAGATTAATTTAAAAATAAAAGAAGAATTTGAAAAAGAAGGAATAGAGATGGCATTCCCAACATATACAGTATATTTAGAGAAAGATAATGAAAAAGATAATTAAATATTTATTTAAGATTTTTTACATTTTTTAGTTCTTCTCTAAGTTTCAGATTTTCTATAAATGTAACAATGTCACCATGTGTTTTTTCTAAGATTCCTCTACATATATCTTGCTTTCTTCTTAAGTTCTCTACCACATAGTAGTAATCAAAGTTCATTAAAAAATCGTATAATGTTTCCATAAATTTAAAGTATCTTTCAACTTCTGATAGATCATCATTTTTCATAGATTCTAAAACTTCTCTCCGCAATTCTCCAATCACATCAGCCAAACCTAAAATGTAATTTTCCTCCTTTATGAAATCAAGGTCTTTAAACTTAGGAATTTCGTTCTTAAATTTTATCATATACAATGCCAATGCCTCAACAAACTCCTGATGTGGGGTTGATAAATATCTAACGAACTCTGGAAATGTAGCCATACTATTCAATTTTTTAATTTTTTCCTCAATTTCTTTTAATTTATCCTCAAAATTTTCTTCTTTATCTGATTTATGTATTTTTCTAATTAACATTGAACAATCTCTTACTATTTCCCTTGATAATTTTAAAATTTCTTCTCTAACGCTGTCTTTATTTGCAAGATAGTTTATTAAGTATTCTAACTCTTCCATGATCATCACCAAAAATTTTATATACCCTTTTGTTAGTATTTGTTTATACACTTCTTTTCTTTTATATTATGTTTATTAATTAATGCAAACCTGAAAAGCCTAAATAGGCAATGACAGGTTTGCATTATTATAGGTTTAAATTAAAAAATTTAATAATATAAAACACTAATTAAAAATGATAACAAGATTTTTATCATAGTTAAAATATTTCGGAGGTTAGATTATGGGGTTAAATGTTAATAGACCAAGAAGAGGATCTTTGGCGTTTAGTCCAAGAAAAAGAGCAAAAAGATCTGTGCCAAGAATTAGAAGTTGGCCAGAAGAAGATACTGTAAGATTACAAGCATTTCCTGTATATAAAGCAGGAATGAGCCATGCATTTATTAAGGAGGACAATCCAAAAAGTCCTAATGCTGGGCAGGAAATATTTACTCCAATCACAATATTAGAGGCTCCACCAATTAATGTATTTGGAATAAGAGTTTATGGAAGAAATGAAAGAAACTATTTAACAACATTAACAGAAGTTTGGGCAGACAACTTAGATAAAGAATTAGAAAGAAAAATCAAATTACCAAAGAAAGAAGATAGAAAGACAATAGAAGATTTAGAAGCATTAAAAGATAAAATTGAAGATGTTAGAGTTTTAGTTCACACAAATCCAAAATTAACATGCTTACCAAAGAAAAAGCCAGAAATTTTAGAAATTAGAATTGGAGGAAAAAATATAGATGAAAGATTAAACTACGCTAAAGAGATTTTGGGTAAGCAATTAAATATTACAGATGTCTTCCAAGAAGGAGAATTAGTTGATACAATTGGAGTTACAAAAGGTAAAGGATTCCAAGGACCTGTAAAAAGATGGGGAGTTAAAATACAATTTGGAAAGCACGCAAGAAAAGGAGTAGGTAGGCATGTAGGTTCTGTAGGTCCATGGCAACCAAAAATGATAATGTGGACAGTTCCAATGGCTGGACAAATGGGTTACCACCAAAGAACAGAATACAATAAAAGAATATTAAAAATTGGAGATAATGGAGAAGAAATTACTCCAAAAGGTGGATTCTTACACTATGGTGTTATTAGAAACAAATATGTTGTATTAAAAGGTTCTGTCCAAGGTCCAGCAAAGAGGTTAATAGTATTAAGAAGAGCTATAAGGCCACAAGAACCATTAATTAAGGTTCCAGAGATTACCTACATAAGTACAACATCAAAACAAGGGAAATAAGCAGAGAAATTAAAATAAACAAAATTTAAAATTAAAAATTTTACAACAATAAATATGAGTAGTAAATAGATGATAAAGGTGAATAAAGATGAAAGCAGTGGTTTATAATTTAAATGGTGAAACAGTCAAGGAAATTGAATTACCATCAGTATTTGAAGAAGAATATAGGCCTGATCTAATTAAAAGAGCATTTTTATCAGCATTTACTGCAAGATTGCAACCAAAAGGTTCAGATCCTATGGCTGGTAAGAGAACTTCTGCAAAGTGTATAGGTAAAGGACATGGTATGGCAAGAGTTATAAGAACCCCACAAGGATGGGCTGCATTTGTTCCACAGGCTGTTAGAGGTAGAAGAGCACATCCACCAAAAGTTGAAAAAATATTGTGGGAGAGAGTAAATAAAAAAGAAAGAATTAAGGCTATAAAAAGTGCTATTGCTGCTACTGCAAATCCAGAATTGGTTAGAGAAAGAGGACATATATTTGAAAATGAAAATTTACCAATAATCGTTGAAAATTCATTTGAAGATTTGCAGAAAACAAAAGAAGTTTTTAAAGTTTTTGAAAAATTGGGAGTAAGTAGTGATGTTATAAGGGCTAAGAATGGTATTAAGATTAGGGCTGGAAGAGGAAAAATGAGAGGTAGGAGATATAAAAAGCCAAGAAGTGTTTTAGTTGTTGTGGGTGATAAATGTAATGCAATATTAGCATCAAGAAATCTACCTGGAGTTGATGTTATAACAGCCAAAGATTTAGGAATTATATACTTAGCTCCAGGGGGAGTTGCTGGAAGATTAACAGTATGGACTGAAAATGCTATAGAAAAATTAAAAGAGAGATTTAACAAATAAAAAATTTGAAACAAGGGGATGAATTATGGATGCTTTTGATGTAATAAAAATGCCGGTAGTTTCAGAAAAGGCTGTTAGATTAATTGAAACAGAAAACAAGTTAGTATTTTATGTAGATAGAAAGGCTACAAAAAGAGACATAAAAAGAGCAATGAAAGAATTGTTTGATGTTGAAGTAGAAAAAGTAAATACATTAATAACTCCTAAAGGAGAAAAAAAGGCATACATTAAGTTGAAAAAAGGATATGATGCCCGTAAAATAGCAGCAAGTTTAGGAATCTACTAAGATTAAATTAAAAAACGGTGGTGAGTATGGGTAAAAGATTAATATCTCAAAGGAGAGGTAGAGGTAGCCCAACATATACAAGTCCTTCACATAAAAGAAGAGGAGAAGCAAAATATAGAAAATTTGACGAATTAGAAAAAAAAGGAAAAGTTTTGGGTAAAATTGTTGATATTTTACATGATCCTGGAAGAAGTGCTCCAGTAGCAAAAGTAGAATATGAAACAGGGGAGGAAGGGTTATTAATAGTTCCAGAAGGAATGAAAGTAGGGGATATAATAGAATGTGGAGTTACTGCTGATATAAAACCAGGAAATGTTTTACCATTAGGATCAATTCCAGAGGGTATCCCAGTATTTAACATAGAAACAATCCCTGGAGATGGTGGAAAATTAGTTAGAGCAGGAGGTTGTTACGCTCATATCTTAACACACGATGAAGATAGAACTTATGTTAAATTACCATCTGGACATATTAAGGCTTTACATTCAATGTGTAGAGCTACAATTGGAGTAGTCGCTGGTGGAGGTAGAAAAGAGAAGCCATTTGTTAAGGCAGGTAAGAAGTATCACGCAATGAAGGCTAAGGCTATTAAATGGCCAAGAGTTAGAGGAGTAGCAATGAACGCAGTCGATCACCCATTCGGTGGAGGTAGACACCAACACACTGGAAAACCAACAACAGTTTCAAGAAGAATGCCTCCAGGAAGAAAGGTTGGACATATTGCTGCAAGAAGAACAGGAGTCAGGAAATAAATTCCTTAATTTACTCTTTATTTCTTTTAACTCACTTTATTTTTAATAAAACAATTTTAAGGTGAATTAATATGGCATCCAGAAGAAGAATAAGAAAGAAAAAACAGGTAATTTCTAAGAAGGTTGAATTTAGATATAGAGGATATACATTAGAAGAACTACAACAAATGCCTTTGAGAGAGTTTGCTAAATTATTACCTGCAAGACAGAGAAGGTCTTTGTTAAGAGGATTAACTCCACAACAGAAAAAATTGGCTATGAAAATTAAAAGAGCAAGAAGATTATTAAACAAAGGTAAAGAACCAAGAATTATTAGAACCCATTGTAGAGACTTTATTATAACTCCTGATATGGTTGGATTAACATTTGGAGTTTATAATGGAAAAGAGTTTGTTGAAGTTAAAGTAACTCCTGAAATGATAGGACACTACTTAGGAGAGTTCTCATTAACAAGAAAACCAGTTCAGCACGGAGCTCCTGGTATGGGAGCTACAAGAAGTTCAATGTTCGTTCCAATCAAATAAATCCTTTATTTTTCTTTTTTTATTTTGATTAATAAGATTCATTAATTTAAATTTATAAATATAGATTTTAAAATAAAAAATAATTTAAGTAGTGTATTCAGCATTTATTCTAACATACTCATAACTTAAATCACATCCATAACATACATTTTCAATCTCTCCCATTTTTAAATCAACTATTATTTTAATTTCATCACTCTTCATAATTTCTTCTGCTTTTTTTAACTCATCAGTTCCTTCATCTGCTAATGGAGTTCCTTCTTTGACTAGATAAACCTCTTCCTTATTATTACCAATTATAATATCAACGATATTAGGATCAAACTCTGCCTCACTATAACCAACTGCCGCTAAGATTCTCCCCCAGTTTGGATCTTCTCCAAATATTGCAGTTTTTACTAATAATGAATTAATAATAGCTTTTGATGCTTTAATTGCATCCTCTTTAGTTTTGGCTCCTTTAACTATTACCTCTACAAATTTAGTAGCACCTTCTCCATCTTTAACTATCATTTTGGCAAGCTCTCTACAAACATAAAGTAAAGCATTTTCAAACTCTTCTTTACATTCCTTATAATTAACTCCACTTTTACCATTTGCTAAAATAAAAACAGTATCATTTGTAGAAGTATCTCCATCGACAGATATATTATTGAAAGTTTTATCCACAACCCTTTGTAAAATTTTAGTTAAGTTTTCTTTGTCAATTATTATGTCGGTAGTTATAAAACAAAGCATAGTAGCCATATTGGGATGTATCATTCCAGCACCTTTAGCAATTCCCCCAATTTTAACTTTTTTTCCATTTATTTCAAACTCAACAGCAATCTCTTTTGGTTTTGTGTCTGTTGTCATTATTGCCTTAGCAGCATTTATTGAACTACTCTCTTTTTGCATTAATTCATAAACTTTTTTTATTCTATCTCTTATAATTTCCATATTCATTTTTCTTCCAATTACTCCAGTTGAAGCTACTAAAATTTCCTCTTCTTTAATATTAAAAAGTTCAGCAACTATTTTCTGCATTTCTTTTGCATCTTCCAAACCATTTTTTGTATAACAGTTAGCGTTTCCACTATTTGCAACTATTGCCCTAAACTTATCTCTATTTTTTATGAGGTCCCTAGATAATATAACTGGATGTGCGACAACTTTATTTTTTGTAAAAACGCCAGTACCAACAGCTTCATTTTCAGAGATAATTATTGCCACTCCATACTTCCCTTCCTTATAACCATTTGCTTTAAAACCTTTTGGGGCTATAACACCACCATTAATAACTTTCACAACATTCACCTTATTTTATTTTAATTCAATTAATGCTATCTTCTCCAAAACTCTCTCAACAGTATTTCCAAAACCTTTTATGTTAAAAGCTTCTCTAATAACTTTTTCTTTTTCTTCATTAAGTTTTAAGACTGAATCATCAATTTCTCCACCTATTAATTTATGAATCTTTTTAAATGTATCCTCATCCTTACATATTAAGCAAACATTACCATCTTTGGCTCCTATAATCTTTATAGCTTCCTGTATCTGCCTCTGTCCAGAAGCTCTAACTAAAATTTCAATCCAAAAATTTTTTGCAATTGGTTTTTTTGTCTTAGCCTGATTTATTGCATGTAGTATATGTTTGTTTGTCGCTATTAAATCAGCATTTAAAATTTGAAATTCTAATCCTAAATTAAAAATGTCTTTATTTATTTTTGCACCCCTTATACCCTTAATTATCATAACCATCCCTAAATTTAATTTAGTATATTTTATTCAATTTAACAGAGTTTTCTCCTTCATCATCAACAATCTTAATATCGTCCAATGATTTTAAATTTATCGTTTCAGCAGTTTTTTCAATACCAAGTTTTTTATCGGTATCTAAGTAAATAACATAAGCATCTAACTTTGGTATTCCCATCTTATATGCCGCAACTGCTCTATGATGTCCATCTATTAAAATATAATAATCATCATTTTTTTTCTTTATTACTATAATAGGTTCAGCCAATCCTTTCTTTAGTTCATACATTCTTCCAACCAATTCATCAGCTTGTATTTTATTTTGAGTAGGTCTTAATTTAGTAACTTCAACTTCTTTCTTTTTAACTCTTAAATTATATCCTAAGCTTTTGTAAGTTTTAATTATATTTTCTAATTTTTTAGGAGTAGTTTTTTCTATCTGAGATCTAATAACATCCATATTTGATATTATTCCCACTAAATTATTATCTTCATCAACAACTGGTAATTTTGAAAAACCAGTTCTAAACATTATTCTACCAACATCCATTATATTAGCGTCAGGTGTTGTAACTACCATATCCTTTCTTTTAGTCATTACGTTTTCCACTTTTTCGTTATCATCTTTACCAACAATATCATTAACTGAAACAATTCCTATTAATTTTCCATTCTCTACAACAGGGAAAGAGTTATGTCCTGTTTCTTTCACCAATTTAATGACATCTTTAACAGTATCATCCTTAGATACAGTTATAACATTTTTTGTCATATACTCAGAAACTTTAACTTTCATATTTATTCCCCGTTCCATTAAATGTAATTTATAAATTTTAATTTTTATAATAATATATACTATTAGGAATTGAGATTAAAATGTTTAATATGTATGGTTTAATATATGAAGGTAATTTTATTTTTGTTTCTAAATTGAACAGTATATTTATATATTATTTTATATGAAAATACATAAATTTTTAAATCTATAGACCGAAAATAATATATAAGTAAAATTGACATTAATTATCATCGCATAAGAAGTTTTACATAATCATAATAATATAATCATAATAATATAGGGTGTACTAAAACACGGTTATAGGTTTTGAGCGGAGGTAGCCTAGCCCGGCCAAGGCGTGGGACTGGAGATCCCATGGGGCTTTGCCCCGCGGGGGTTCAAATCCCCCCCTCCGCGCCACTTATTTTTTTATTTTTGTTTTAATTGTTATATATTAAAACACGAATTATGGAGGTGCAACCTTGACTGAAAATATGCAAAATTCTGAATTTAAATACTTAATTAGAGTTTCAAGAACAGATTTAGATGGTAATAAGAAGTTAATAATGGCGCTCCAAGACATATACGGTGTCGGAGAAGCCATGGCAAGAGCTGTTATAAGAGTAGCTAAGTTAGACCCTAACAAATTGGCAGGTTACTTAACTGAAGAAGAAGTTAAAAAAATTGAGGAAATATTGGCTGATCCTGCTAAATATGGAATTCCGTCATGGATGTTTAACAGAAGAAAAGATTATGTTACTGGAGAAGATAAACACGTTATTGAAAGTGACTTAATGATTGTAAAACAAGAAGACATTAACAGGTTAAAGAGAATTAGATGTTACAGAGGTATTAGACACGAGCTTGGATTGCCATGTAGAGGACAGAGAACAAGAAGTACATTTAGAAGAGGACAAACTGTTGGAGTTTCAAGAAGAAAAAAATAAACTAATAAGTTTATAAAACAAACATAAATTTAAATAAAAATTTAACAAAGGTGATTAAATGGGAGATCCAAGAAGAAGATTTAAAAAGACTTATGAAACACCTAACCACCCATGGATTAAAGAAAGAATTGAAAGAGAAAAAGAATTATGTAGAAAATATGGGTTAAGAAGAAAGAGAGAAGTCTGGAAAGCTGAAACAATTTTAAGAAAGTATAGAAGACAGGCAAGAAGATTAATTAGCGATAGAACAGAACAAGGGGCTAAAGAAGCTGTTCAGCTATTTAATGTATTGAAAAGATATGGTATTTTAAAAGTAGAGAATCCTACTCTTGATGATGTCTTATCATTAACAGTTGAAGATATATTAGAGAGAAGATTACAAACACTCGTATTTAGAAAAGGATTGGCAAGAACTCCTAAACAAGCAAGGCAGTTAATTGTTCATGGTCACATAGCAGTTAATGGAAGAGTGGTAACTGCTCCAAGTTATATGGTATCAGTTGAAGAAGAAGATAAAATTACCTATGCAAAAAACTCTCCATTTAACGATCCAAATCATCCAGAAAGAGCAAAAATTATAGGTTTAGAAGAAACAGAAACACAAAAAATAGAATCTACTGATGAATAAATTAAAATAATAAGGTGAAATACCATGAGTGAACAGAAAAAAGAAAAATGGGGGATTGTTCATATATATTCATCCTATAACAACACTATAATTCATGCAACAGACATTACTGGAGCAGAAACTATAGCAAGAATTTCTGGTGGGATGGTTACAAAAAACCAGAGAGATGAAGGTTCTCCTTACGCGGCAATGCAGGCAGCATTCAAATTAGCTGAAATGTTAAAAGAGAGAGGTATTTACAATATACATATAAAAGTTAGAGCTCCAGGAGGTAGTGGTCAGAAAAATCCTGGACCTGGAGCTCAGGCAGCTATTAGAGCATTAGCAAGATCTGGATTAAGAATAGGAAGAATTGAGGATGTTACACCAATACCACACGATGGTACAACTCCTAAGAAGAGGTTTAAAAAATAAAGGTGGTAACCTTTGATTACAATTAAAGAGAAGAAAAAAACAAGAATTGGTGAAAATTTTATTTTTTCTTTAAAAGCACCAATATCTTTTTCTAATGCTATTAGAAGAATAATGATTTCTGAAGTTCCAACCTATGCTATTGAAGATGTTTATATATATGAGAATTCTTCATCAATGGATGATGAAATTTTAGCACATAGATTGGGATTAGTTCCAATTAAGGGAAAACCATTATTAGAAAATGAAGTTATAAAATTCACCTTAGAAAAAGAAGGACCATGTGTAGTTTATTCATCAGATTTGAAATCTGATAATGGAGAAGTAGCATTTAAAAATATTCCAATTGTAAAATTAAGTAAAGGACAAAAGATACAGATTGAATGTGATGCAGTTCCAGGTATTGGAAAGGTTCATGCAAAATGGCAGCCATGCAATGCTGTTTATAAACAAATCAGTGAAGATGAAGTAGAATTTTTAGTAGAAACATTTGGTCAAATGGAGGCTGAAGAAATATTAGAGGAGGCCGTTAAAATATTAAAAAATAAGGCAGAATGTTTTTTAAAACAACTGGAACAAATTGAGGAATAAAACAATAACTTAAAATATACCTAAAATATTATAATATTAAATTTTTTAAAACCTTAAAAAGGTTTAAAACACGGTGAGAATTATGAAAAAGATTAGAGCAACAAATCCAAGATTGGTTAAGTTAATTGAGACTTTAAAATATGAAAGTTATAAAAATCAGGCAAAGATTTGGAAGGATATAGCAAGAAGGTTGGCAAAGCCAAGAAGGAGAAGGGCTGAAGTAAATTTAAGTAAAATTAATAGATACACAAAGGAAGGAGACATAGTTTTAGTTCCTGGTAAGGTTTTAGGAGCAGGTAAATTAGATCATAAGGTAATAGTTGCTGCATTTGCATTTTCTGAAAACGCAAAAAGGTTGATTGAAGAGGCTGGAGGAGAGGCTATAACTATTGAAGAATTAATAAAAAGAAATCCAAAAGGTTCAAATGTTAGAATTATGGCATAAAACACGTTGGTGATAGTAATGACAGTAATAGATGCTGAAGGAGCGATATTGGGAAGATTGGCTTCAGAAGTAGCAAAGAGAGTATTAAGAGGAGAAGAAATAGTTATAGTAAATGCTGAAAAGGTAATTATAACTGGTAATAGAGATTGGATTATAAAAACATATCAAGAAGAGAGAGAAAAGAAAAACGTTGCTAATCCAAGAAGATTTGGTCCAAAGTTTCCAAGAAGACCTGATGATATATTAAGAAGAACAATAAGAAAAATGCTTCCATATAAAAAGCCAAAAGGTAGAGAGGCCTTTAAGAGAGTTAAGGTTTATGTTGGCAATCCTAAAAATTTACAAGTTGATGAAAAAATATCTCATCCATTAAACACTACAAAGTATATTACATTAGGTGAGTTAAGCAAACACTTAGGAGCGAAATTCTGAGGTGATTAAATGGAAGAACAAAATAAAAAAATAGTTTTAACAGTTGGTAAAAGAAAAAGGGCAATTGCAAGGGCTGTAGCAAGACCTGGAAAAGGTAGAATAAGAATTAACAAAATACCAATTGAGTTAATAGAACCAAAGTATAAAAGAATGAAATTAATGGAACCAATATTATTAGCAGGAGAGGAAATTATTAGCCAGATGGATATAGATGTTACTGTAAAAGGCGGAGGAGTTATGGGACAAATGGATGCCGCAAGAACTGCTATTGGTAAGGCAATTGTTGAATTTACTGGTAGTAAAGAGTTAAGAGATAAATTCTTAGCTTACGACAGAACATTGTTAGTTAGTGATGCAAGAAGAACCGAGCCACATAAACCAAGTAGATCTACAAAAGGTCCAAGAGCAAAGAGACAAAAATCTTACAGATAAATTCTTTACTTTATTATACTATTATAACCTTACATTAATTTTCTTTTTATAATGGGTGATGATTATGATGTTCCCAATTAGATGCTTTTCTTGTGGTAATGTTATTGCCGAAGTTTTTGATGAATATAAAAGAAGAATATTAAATGGAGAAAATCCAAAAGAAGTATTGGATGATTTAGGTATTAAAAAATACTGTTGTAGAAGAATGTTTATATCATATAGAATTAGTGAAGATGGAAAAGAGATTATAGATGAAATTATTGCTCACGATGAAAAATTCTTATAAAAAATTATTTTTAGTTCTTTAGAAATTTTACATTCTTATGGGGCCGTGGGGTAGCCTGGTTATCCTGTGCGCTTGGGGGGCGTGCGACCCGGGTTCAAGTCCCGGCGGCCCCACCATTTTTATATATTTAGTTTTAGAGGTGAGATGTTGAAATTAACGAAATTTGAAATTGCGAGAATTTTAGGGGCTAGAAGTTTACAGTTATCAAATGGTGCATATACAACAATTGAAACAACTTTAGACAGTTCATTAAAAATTGCATACGAAGAACTTAAACAAGGAAAAGTTCCATTGAAACCTATAAGGCCAATAAAATGGTAAATATTTTTTAATCTTTAATTTAATTGAGGTGGATGTAATTGACAAACGTTATTATTGAAAAAATTAGTGCAAAGAAAGTTTTTAAAGGGGCCAAAATTAAAGTGATGATAACTACAATGACAAACATTTCAGCAGGTTATGATATTATTGATGTAAATAATCCCGAAGAATCTATAGCTGATGTTGAAAATGTAATAGCTCCAGAACTTATAGGATATCCTGCAACTGACATTGATTTTATAGATTCATTAATTTGTGAAACTTCAGCATCTAACAATCCTAATGTTGCTATGGGAATATCTATAAGTATAGCAAGAGCGGCATCAAATAGTTTAGATATTCCTTTGTTTAAATTTTTAGGAGGGGCTTTAACAACAGATTTGCCTATAGTTGCATCTGGAATATTAGTTGATAAAAATGATAATGAATTAATTCCAATTGTTATGGCTGAATCTATAGAGGATATTGTTAATTTCTATATAACATTATCTAAGAAGTTAATGAATGATTATTCAATTGTAAATATTAATGGAGCATATGTTTGTAGTAATATATTTGACGAAATTCCAAAAATTAGAAAGATAATTGATGAACTTAAGGAAGATGAAGATTTAGATGTTTTATTAGGACTTAGCACTAAAAAAGAAATTGCTAAAGATAAAGATTTGTCTCAAATTGACTACTTAGAAGTTGAAGAACCCATAGAGTTTGATGGATTTTTATGCACGGATATTATTTATGAGGAAAGTGACTTTGTAAAAGTATATCCTTATGAAATGGGAACAATTACCGAAATGTATTATTATATAAACTACATTATGGATAAAGGACTTTATCCAGTAATATTTGGAAATAATTCCTCATTTGCTCATATAGCAGTTAGTTTTAAAGTACCTTTTTTGAGATCAAATCTTTCCTCAAATGTGCTTAATGAAGTTTGGAACATAGAGAGAACTATAGTTAATCCAAATATAAGAAGATTTTAAAACTTTTTTTTATTTTTAAATTTTTATTATTTAATATTATTCGATAACTATTTAT
>JALVUY010000087.1 GCA_027023665.1 Methanocaldococcaceae archaeon | reverse complement strand
GTTATAGAAAAACAAATAATAAACGGACATTTAGTTATTCTCTTAGCAGGTTCTGACAGATGGGGAACAAAGGCAGCAGTAGAATACTTTAAACAATTAGATAATATTCCAGACGAACCTATATTCGTTGAATGGGTTAATAATACAGCCATAAGAATTGAAAAACCTTAAATCTTCTTTAATTTATTTTATTTTTTTATTTGTAATTATAATTTATAAATTTAGATGTATAGACATTTATAAAATAAAAAATTAATAAATAATTACCATCCTAACAATGCAAATATAAATCCAATAACTCCAAATAGTGTGGCTATAAATGAAATAGGATATATTTGTTTAAATAACAATAGAGGGGAAAATGCTCTAACAATTGCCGCCAATATTGAGAATATTATTGCAATGGCAAAGTTTTCAATTATAGTTATTGGATTACTAACATCTGGGGCTATTCCTAAATATAAAGTGGCGAATAAACTACCCAATGTTATTAAAAGAAGTTCATAACTTGCTAAATATAATGCTCTATACTTAGCCATTAACTCCATTGTGGGCCCTTCAATAACATCTGCCTTAGTGTGAGTTATTGAGAAAGGATATTCTTTAACCATAATAATATACCCAATAAAATAACATATTGCCCCAAATATTCCTCCTAATGAAAATAAAAATGGCTCTCCAACAATATCCTTTAAGAATATACTATGCTTATTTATAAACGGTAAAAATGTGGCCAAGTAAAATGGAAATGAGCCAATAGTTATCATTTTAAAACATCTTACAGCCCCTAACTGCTCTAAGGAAATTTTCAAGGTTTTTATAAATGGAGTACCTTTACATTCATCTATGTAAGGCATTCTCCAACCCATAATTGAAAATGATAGAGAGCCGAGAATTATATACATCATTTCCTCTAACTTTAAAAGTCCTACAATCCCTATTTCATTTGAAAGAATATGAAAACTTGTAAGTGAAGTTATAGCCAATATAGTCCATAAAACAACTATAGATAGTAATGGTAATCTATTATATAAATTTGGTAAATTGGCATCTGGATTATCAACTTTCTTAAATAAAAACTTAAAAAATGCCCAAAATCCGGGGGCTAATATACTTGGTCCTATTCTTTGTTGAATTCTTGCCTCTATTTTTCTTTGAATTCCGGGAATGTATGTTGATATAACAAATGCCAATAAAGGAATTTCTAAAATTGAAATAACTTCTTCAATCATAATATTTCCCCCAAAATATTTTATTTCATCCTTCTACAACCTTATGAATTGCCTTAACTATTCCAGCAATTATATCTTCCGGTCTTGGAGCACATCCCGGCACTTTAACATCTACTGGAATTATGTTTTCAACTGGTCCGGCAATGAAATCTGAAGGTCCTAAATCTCCACCAATGTTTTTATAAACTCCACCCATCAATGCACAGGAGCCAACGGCAACAACTGCCTTAGGCTCAGGAATTTTTTCATAAATCTTTCTTAAAGATTCCTCAACAAACTTAGTTACACATCCAGAAACAACTAAAATATCTGCCTCTCTTGGATTAAAAGTTAAAAAAACATTATATTGTTCAGCATCGTAAAATGGAGAAAATACTGCATTAACTACTTCAATATCACAACCATTACATCCGCCAGTATAAACGAGCATAATGTGAATACATTTTTTTCTTGCTATTTTTTTAAGCATAGTGCCACCAGTAATTTATCATTATCTTTAATGATAAATTGAATATAATCAACACCATCATATATAAATGTTTTATCTAAGAGCTCTACCAACAGCCACATATATATTGTTACTCCCAATTTTATCTCCAAACTTTGAAATAATCTCAATATTTTTACTTTTACATAAATTTTCTACTTTTTTCCTTCCAGCATCTTTAGTTTTTTCTCCGAAGGAGATAACAACAATATTCCCATCTATTTCTTCAAAACCTAAAACTGGTTTTTTTATTCTCTTATATAGTTCTTCAAAATCTTTTAAATGAGTGATAATCATTTTAGCATCTTCAATAAATGGAAAATCTTTTAAATACTTTGTTATAAATGAAATATCCTTATCTCTATCTTGTCCATACTTCTTTAAATCTACTTTGTAATAGTTAAGTTTTCCATCTTGGTATTCTTTAATAATTGTTCTGGCTGTTCTAACTAAATCTACTTCCCCTCCTTTTGTTAAATAACCTCTTTTTTCTCCTATCTTTTTTAGTGTCTCTTCATCAATCTCTTTATAGTCAATATTGAAATATTCTCTTACTATTGACTTATCAAAATTATCTATTCTTTTTAAAATTTTTAAGGCTGGAGGAATTGGGTTTTCAACTTTCTCTAATCTCAATGCTCCACTTATAACTAAGTCATCCTCGTCCTTCATCTCTAAGACTCCAGGAGTGTCCATAAGTTTAATATTTTTTGTTAATCTAACCCACTGCTCTCCTTTTGTTAAACCAGCAATTGAACCAGTTAATGCCTTTCTCTTTCCAGTTAATGCGTTAATTATAGATGACTTTCCGACATTAGGATAGCCAACAATTCCAACTTTTCCCTCTTTTTTGTTCATCTCTCTTAGAGATTTTTTTATCATATCTCTTAGTATCTTAGTTCCTAATCGTCTTTTAGCAGAGATAAATACAGTATTTTCTCCAAATACATTTTTCCATTTTTCTAAAATCTCCTTAGGAACTAAATCTGATTTATTTAATACATAAATTAATTTTTTTCCCTTACTTTTTATTTTATTTTCTAATTCCCTATTCCTTGTCATCTCTGGGTCTCTCGCATCTAAGACCAATAAAATTACATCACACTCATCAATTATTTTATTAACAATCTTTTTAACTGGAACTTTCTTGTATCTCATAATTATCACCTATTTTTAGTTCTATTTTTAATATTTCACTATTTTTACTATTTTAAACCTTTTAGTATTTAATATAAATATATAAATTAATAAATTATAGAAAAGTATTTATAGAACTTCAAAGACACATATATTTTGTAAATATACAAATAAAATTTAATTAATAAAATTCAATAAAAGGTGATATATTGGTTGTTGATGCAAAAGAAGTTGAAGTTGTAAATACTTTAGTTTTTGAAACTCTTGGGAATCCTGAAAGAGAAAGAGAGTTCAAATTTAAAGTCATTGAAAAAATGGGGATTTGATTTAATATTTGGTAAGATTGATGGTAAAGAGACATACTTTACTGTAGAA
>JALVUY010000086.1 GCA_027023665.1 Methanocaldococcaceae archaeon | reverse complement strand
AATATATTATTTTTAACTTTTGTAAACTCTACTCTTGTTAGTTTAGCTTTGTTGGGAGTTTGTTTAGGTATTTTTATCTCTTTTCTTTTTATTACTTTTACCGTTGTTTTATGTCCTCCGTAATTGGTTTTAGTCCAATAAAATAAACCTCCAAACAATGCAAGTATTAAACTTATCATAATAAAAAATTTATACATACTAGAGCGGGGAATTTTAACTGAGCCGGATTTATATAGTCCAAATATGTATGGATTGGCTTTAAGTCTTTTGGTTTCTAGCTTATTATCGTCTCTAAAGCTTATATAACCTCCTGAATAGACTTTATAAGCAAATATATCACTCTTAACTCTTATTGCGGGACTTGTTGCTTTTATGGTAAATACGGTTAAGTTGGTGATGTATCTAGGTAATTGGTTTAGATCCTGTGTTATAAGTATATAGTCTTGATCGTAATGTCTATGGTAACTTGCAAGTCTCTTTAAAGCTCCTGATAGGGATTTTGGAAAGTGATTGTGTGATTCATCTATAACTATCAAACACTCAGTAAAACCAGCTTTTTCAAAGAAAGGACGCGTAAAATTTATATAATCGCTTTGGATTTCTTCACTCTTCTTGTTCATTATTGCTTTAAAAATCTTTTCATCATCTGCACTAATAATTTCTATATCGTCCACTTGGTGCAATTCAATTTCTTCATCATCAAAAGGATCAAACTCTTGTTTTATTTGTTTATCTTTTGTTTTTTTTATTGTAAAGTTTATTTGTGGTAGCTCGTGAGGAGTTGATATATTTTCAAAAGCTTTATACTGTTCATTTTCCCATTTCCATACATTTTCCAAATCTCCAAATTTAAGATGTTCTACATACCTATTAGGGATAAATCCCTCTATATTTGTGTAAATCTTTTTATATTTGTATGGCTCGTTTGATATTTCGGCTGCATGCATTTTTTTGATATGTTTCCATATCTCAGCAACTGCATAGTATGTTTTTCCTGCTCCCTGTAAGCCTACAACAATACTTATAGCCATTTAAAAGCTCACATACTTAATTATTTTGTTTACAAACCAATTTCCAATAATAAAGCTAAGTAGGAGGTTTAGAGCTTTATAGACTCCAAGCCAACAAAAGAAATAGCTTATATTATTAAGCAGAGATATACCTGTTACTAAGTGTTTAAAATAGTCCATAACGAAATCTATTGCAAAATATAGCAAAGATACAAATACCGCAAAGAAAAGTACTTTAATAGCAGTCTCAACCATCTCAATTCCTTCTAAAAAAATCAAATAAACCTATAATTGCAACAATAAACAAAAGTACATTGGATATGAAGTTTCGAAAAGGTTGTAGTATGTCTCTAAAAGCCGGCAAAGGATCATGTATAGTTATTCTACCTCCAAACATTTTCACATCACCTAAAGGCTGTAATTCACCGCAATTTGTAGGAAAAATATTATAAGACTTATAGGCTTTTTTTATCTCATCAACTGCATATTTTCCCATTTTATCATATCCTCCTGTAGCATTCTCATCTGATCCATTTGAGTCATCTGATCCATTTGAGTCATCAGGCTTTAAAGAGGGTTTAGAGGGACAATCTCTTGTGCTTATTACATATCCTTGTGAGCTTAAAAAAGCACATATTCCGTTATAATTTACATATCCACTAGGACAGTTTTCACATACTTTTTTTTGCTTTGTTCCATTGCTGTCATGAGGTGTTCCGCTATTGTCATCAATGCTTGGAGAGTTATCCCCATTATCCTCCCATGTATCACCATTATCATCTGGTCGAGGGTTGGGATCTATAGGAGTAGAATTATTTTGGTCTGGTGCAGTAGGACATGCTGCATATTGCACAACACCGGCTGCAGTAGTGCGTTTACATTGTCCGTTGTTAGCCGATATCCAACCTCCATCAAGCATTGAACAAGTTTGACATTTTATGATAGGTTCGGGAGGATTGCTATCGTTGTTATCTTGTTGTAATGCAGGGCAGGGCTTAAAATACCCCTCACTATTTAAACAATCTCCTGAGTCTGTTGCAATTGGATAATCAGCCGGACAATTAGGACATCTATTTTTAGGATTGGGACAGTTAGAGAATTTGGTTTCATCTGAATTTTTACAATATCCGTCATCAGTCGGTATAGGAGTATCACCCGTGCATGTAGTACATTTGTGATTTTCATCAGTTGTGTTTAGATCTAGGTTATCACCGCATTGCACATATTTAGAGGTAGTGGAGATTGTATTACCTCTAGCGTCAATGCAATCGGCAACTTTTTGACAACATGGACTTATGATATTAGAGCCTGTATTGGATACTTCTATGCATGTAGAATTTTCTACAATTCTTTCATTAATCAGAGTACCTCTTTGAGCTGAACATTGAGAGTCGTCAAGTACCGCCGGCACACATTGTCCGTATTCGTTATATATATATCCTCTATCGCAAGGAGGTGCAACTTCAGCCGTGCAAGCATTTAAACAACTATTCCAGCTAAAATTATATATAGCTTCTAAGTCTGAAAGTTTTATAACATCTAAAGTTTCGCATGTTTGCTGATCTGCGGTATAAGTGTATTTTGCATTGCCTACATAACAACTACAAGATGTTCCGTTGGCGTCAGGAGCATAACCCGGATCACATTCGCATTTTGAATTTTGATAATTGCAATGCATATTACTTCCGCAAGCCGGATCACATTCTTTGCTACTATTATAATCTGTGTAAAGGTAATATTCAGGACAATTTTCAGCTGTACCGCCTCCATCAGGAAAAGCAGAGGGCGGCATTTCATTAATGCTCACTAATTTTGCATTGATCAAATGGTGTGAAGTTATAAAATCATTAGCAGTTTGCTCATCATCAAAATCTGTATAAAAGGGGAGATTATCCCAAGTAGCCGGCGGATCAATTGAACATAAAGGATGACATTGACCATCATCACCTCTTTGCTGACCCGCTGGGCAAGGTAAAACACACCTATCAGAATCTTCATCCCATATATAATCATCTGGATAGCAATAACAATAACGCCCATCATTATAATTATACAAACCGTGATTGTTGCAAACGGACATACTTACCGTATTAGAAGATCCAGTATTCATATATATTTCAGTACATTCATTATTAGGACTAACATAATCACAATATGCATCCTGATCCGGCTACAATATTTCATACAACAACCATTGAGCTATTCTAGCTATTTTAGTTAAAATAATACAATGATTTTGTAAAGGAAGAATAATAT
>JALVUY010000085.1 GCA_027023665.1 Methanocaldococcaceae archaeon | reverse complement strand
ATAAAGTAATTATATCTTAAAATCTCTTCAAATCGTGTCCTGTTTAAAATCAGACCCCAAAGGGGATGGAAATACATTTGAACAAGTTGATATGATTTTAGATTTCATCGTTTAAAATCAGACCCCAAAGGGGATGGAAATATTACACTTCTGGTGGGAGCATGCACAACTCCCACGTTTAAAATCAGACCCCAAAGGGGATGGAAATAAGAAATCAACGATTTCTGTATTTTGCATTATAGTTTAAAATCAGACCCCAAAGGGGATGGAAATAAAGATTATCAAACGGAGAGTTCATTAGAGAGTTTTGTTTAAAATCAGACCCCTAAGGGGATGGAAAGCACTTGTAATTCAGGGATCTGGTCTGTAGAGTCTAAGTTTAAAATCAGACCCCTAAGGGGATGGAAATAGCGATATTGGATATTTTGATGTGATTATAAATGAATCTGGTTTAAAATCAGACCCCTAAGGGGATGGAAACTACTTATTATTATTTACACTTCTTTAAATCTGATTCAATCTATTTATCTAAATTAATAGACAAATCTATAAAAACAATAAAACGATTTAATAAATTTAATTATTTAAAAAAGTTATTTTACATAGTATATAAAAAAAGAAATAGAGTTTTATTTATAAAGCTTTTCAGCGTATTCTTTTGCCATTCTTTCAGCATCAAAGTATTCAACAATATGATTAACACAGTTACATGCCTTCATCCACCATCTTTCAGTGTCATACATATCAGCAACTTCTTCCAATAAATTATAAATGCAGTTAGCCACATAAGGATCATCATCTCTAACTCCATCTCCAATTGTAAAACTATCATCTGGATACATCTTAGCCCATTCTACATGCCAACCGTCTAAAGTACTCATATGTATAGATGCATTCATTGATGCTGTCATTCCAGAAGTTCCTGAAGCTTCATGATTTAATTTTGGAGTATTAAGCCATATATCTGAACCCTGTTTTAGTAATTTACTTAATTTTAACTCGTAACCTGTTAATATTGTAGCCCCTTTCATATCCCTCGTCTTTGATACTATCCAGTTAAATGTGGCTATCATATTATGGTCATTAGGATGAGGTTTTCCAGCCCAAATAACCTGTATCTTTTTCTTTTTTAATAATTCAAGTAGTCTCATTTCATCATATAGTAGAATATGTGGTCTTTTGTAAGCTACAAATCTTCTTGCCCAAACTACGGTTAATCTATCTTTTTTAAATATCTTACCTGTTTGATCAGCTACTTCTTCAAATAATATCTCTTTTAATTCCATCTTTCTCTCTCTCAACATATCAATATCATATTTTTTTGCCGCCTCTCTTATTATAGGATCTTGCCAATAGTGTCTATCTTGAGCGTTCGTTATAGATACTATCTCACATTTGTCTTTAACCCAACTCCACATTTTATCGCAAACTTCTTTATGTTTCTTAGATACTGCATTAGCCCTCTTACATGCTCTTAAAGCACATACAGTATAGTTAAATGGATTACCTCCTAATTTTTCAGCTAATTTTATATCCACATTTCCAAAGAAACCCATAGATTTTAATAAATTAATGTCCTGAGTTTCATTTCCTTCTGGTAAAGGAGTGTGGGTAGTAAAAACGACATGATTTTTAGTATATTCAAGTCCATAATCTTCTATAAGTTTAAAAACAAGCGGTAGAGGATGAGGTTCGTTCATATGATAGAGTTTTACATTTTCACACTCTTTTATGACCTTATAACCTCCAACTCCTAAAACTATCTGTTGAGCAATGTGTAATATATTGTTAGCATCATACAACCTATGTGTTATTGTTCTAGAAAAATCGTCATTTTCTGGAATGTCAGTGGTTAAGAAATATATTGGACATGTTCCAAAGACATCTTCTTCCAATTTATATGCCTTAACCCACACTGTATTATTGTTTATAGTAACTGGAACTTTTAGATTAATATCCTCTAAGAAATCATAATACTTCCTTATGTATTCAACTTTCATATTACCTTCTCTATCTCTCAATTGGTCATAGTATCCATAACTCCACAATATTGAAACTCCTACAAGAGGTTGATTTAATCTCTTAGCCGCTCTAAAATGAGAACCTGCTAAGAAACCTAAGCCCCCTGCGTAAGTTTTTAAAGGTTGATGAATAGCAAACTCCATACAAAAATAAGCTGTTGGTTTCATAAATATCCCCACAATTTTTTATTATTAATTATTTTTTTAAATAAAATAATTTAATAATTTATATTATTAATAATTTATTTTTAATTTCTTTAATTTCTTTTGGTAAAGCACTCTTTAATATATATAAACACTATTTGCTTGCAACTATTATATAATAATTTACTCAAACCTATATTTTTTCTCTGAGCTATATATTAAATAAACAACTAACGCTCCACCTAACAAATCTAAAATTGATTTTACAGGAACTACTTTTGGAGCAAATAGCTTTATAGATACCAAATAACACAGTAGTGAGATACACATTCCTATAAGCATTGACGCAGGAATAGTCCATCTATGATCAGATGTTCTCATAATAATTCTGGCTATATATGGAGAGGCTATTCCAATAAATGGAATTAAACCTACAAATGGAATTATAGATCCTACAATAAAGCCAGAAAGTAATAGAATTAATATTCTAACCCTCTTAATATTTAAACCAAAACTTTTTGCATAAGTTTCTCCAAACAGTAGGGCATTTAAGTGTTTTGATAATAAATATGATGAAATTAAAAAAATTAAGGAACATATAACCATTAATTTTATATCATTCCATCCAGCGCCTGTAAAACTTCCCTGTAGAAACATCCAAAATTCCTGAATTTGCACATTTTCAGCAAATGTTATAAGATAACTCTCAACACCATAATAGAAGTATGAAAATAGTAAAGCACAAACTAACACACCAGTAACTTCTCTAACTTTTGAAGCAAGTAATAATAAAACAACCAATGCCAAAGCTGCTCCTACCCAACCACCAACTACATAGTTAGATTTAGAAATATCTAAAAGAAAACTTAAAGAGGTAAATGAAAATCCAAGAAATATGGCAATAGCTACTCCAAGAACAGCTCCACTCGATATTCCTGTCGTATATGGGGATGCTAATAGATTCCTAAATAAGGTTTGAAGTTTTAAACCTGAAACCGCCAAAACTGCACCAACTATTAAGGCAGTTATTAGTGGAGGGATTCTAACTCTCCAGATTAACATATCTTTAAAATCATTTCCAGTAGTTCCATATAGTAGAAAATTCTTTACATCTTCAATACTTATAGACTTTGCATTACCTCCTTTAAAAATTCCATAGACAAATAGTGAGGAAGTTAATAATATTAATATCAGAATAATAAGGATCTTTCTCATTTATATCCCCATCTTCTTTCTTTTTATGTAAATTATTATAGCAATTGGAGCTCCAATTATCGATAAAGGACACATTAAAGGTAGCTCTGTACTTGTTGTTGGGATTACTACTCCTGGTCTAACAAGAATGTCTGCTATAATTAAAAAAACTGACCCGATTAACATAGCACTTGGAATTACATAGATGTGTTTTGAAGTTCCGCACAACAATCTCGCAACTATTGGACACACCAACCCAATAAATCCTATTGGTCCAGCAAATGCTACAACAGTTGCTGTAATCATACAAGATATTAAAATAATAAAAATTCTCAATTTTTTTATGTCAACTCCTACACTTTTTGCATACATTTCCCCAAGTAAGTAAGAATCAAGGTATTTTGACAAAAGGTAGGTTATAGAGCAACATATAACTACAAAAATACTCATAATTATTGATTCCTTCAGAGTTAATGGACTTAAAGAACCATATCCCCACATTATAAAACTTGCTAAGACTTCATTATTGACACCAACAAAATCACTAAATGCAATGACAATTGTTATTAACCCAGATGATATATAACCAAGCATAAGACCTACAATTAAAAGCGTAGTAATTTGTTTAACCTTCTTTGCAAGGGCTAAAACAACAAACATAGACAATAGCGAGCCTAAATATGCAGATATTATAAATCCCCATATAGATTGCGGTATCCCAAACTTAAATAGTAAAGAGGTAAAAACATAAATAGCCACTCCTAGTGATGCTCCACTTGATACACCTATTAAATAGGGATCTGCAAGTGGATTTCTAAATAAACTTTGCATTAACAAGCCTGCAACAGCTAACCCCATTCCTGCAAATATAGCTCCAAGAGTTCTTGGCATTCTACACTTTTCAATAATTTTATCATAAATAGGATTTCCAGTCGTTCCCTTTAATAAATAATTATAAAATTTTTTTGGCTCTATTTTAATAGTTCCTGTTGTTATACTTAGTATTGATAAAGAAAATATTGATAATATAAGAAACGATAAAAGCAAAGATATTCTAATTTTTGAAATGTTATCACCCTACATTCTCTGTAATTTTATATTTGATCTTTTAGTAATTCTATTCCCAACTTCGATAATTATATTAATGACTTCTAAGTTATTAGCGATAGTAATACTTACTATTCTACCTTATTATTAATTAAAGTTATCTTCAACTAATATTAAAATTAATATTAATAATTAACCTTACTTAACAAATTTACGGTTATTAAATTAAGGGGGAGAATATGATAGTCAAGTGTCCAATTTGTGATGGAACTGGTAAAAAAATAGTTGGTTATAAAACATGTCCTGTATGTGGTGGAACTGGTTATCTTGATGAATTTTCACCAAAACAACATATAAAAAGAGTTTCTAAGAGAGCAAATTATGACTTAGATTATGGAGAAATAGAATGTCCAAAGTGTAAAGGAACTGGTAAAATTCCTGTTTATGCAAAATGTGATTTCTGTGGAGGAAGTGGAAAGGTAGTTAAATGTGACAGATGTGGAGCAATAATTGGAAAGTATCCTGACTTCAAAGATAGAACTTTATGTGACAAATGTTTAAAAGAGGAGGAAGAGAGAAAGAAAGGATTAAGAAATGTTTATGTGTTTGATGAACTTGCAACATTCCATGATGTAGAGCCAGGTAAATTTTACAAGGGTGTTGTAACAAGAATTGAAAAGTATGGAGCATTTATTAATTTAAATGAGCATGTTAGAGGACTATTAAGGCCAAGAGACATGATAAGTTTAAAATTAGAGGACTTAAATATTGGCGATGAGATTATAGTTCAGGCTATAGATGTTAGACCAGAAAAAAGAGAAATTGACTTTAAATATATCCCACTAACAACTTATGACTTAGTTAAATATGAAAAAGAGATACCTATCTCTCAGATAAAAGATATAACCAAAAATTTAGTTGAAATGAGAGATCAAGTAGTTCATATAAGAGGAGAAGTAGTCCAAATAGTTCAAACTCCTGGACCAACTGTATTTACCATAACTGATGGAACTGACTTTACATGGGTAGCAGCGTTAGAAATTGCTGGTTTAAGGGCTCATCCAGAAGTTAAAGTTGGAGATATAGTTGATGTTATAGGTAGAGTTACAATAAGGGAAGGAAGATTACAAATTGAAAGAATAAAACTTGTAAAATTAGAAGGTAAAGAGGCAGAAGAAATTAAGAAAAAAATAGAGGAAGAAATAGATAAAAGAGCAGAGCCAGCAAGAGATATAGAATTCTTAGTTAAAAGTGAGGTTTTAGAAAAATTAAGACCAAAAATGGCTGATGTTGCTAAAAGAATTAGAAAAGCAGTTTTAGATGGAAGACCAATAATTATTAGGCATCACGCAGATACAGATGGTTACTGTGGAGGAATTGCCTTAGAGAAGGCAATACTGCCAATAATTGACCAGTTTGCTATAGATGTCGATGCAATATGGCACTTCTTTAAGAGAAGACCTTCAAAAGCTCCATTCTATGAGTTAGAAGATGTTACCAAAGACCTTGTATTCTCTATAGAGGATTCTTTAAAGTTTGGACAAAAATTACCTTTGATTGTGTTAATTGATAATGGAAGTACTGATGAGGATATTCCTGCTATATCCAAAGCAAAGGCTTATGGTATTGAAGTTATAGTTATTGATCACCACTTCCCTGGAGAGGTTGTAGATGGTAGAGTAGAAGTTGATGACTATGTCGATGCTCATGTAAATCCTTACTTAGTTGGTGGAGATAGTAATTTAACGGCAGGAGTTTTAGGAACTGAGATAGCAAGGATGATTAATCCAGATGTTGAAGATGAGATAAAACATATTCCTGGAATAGCTGTTGTTGGGGATCACGCTAAAGGGGAAGAGGCAGAGCAGTATGTAAAAATAGCAATTGAGAGATTGACTGAACTAAGTAAAAAGTATGGTAAAGGAAGAGAATATAATAGAGAATATTTAGAAAAAATATCCTTATGTATGGATTTTGAAGCATTCTACTTAAGATTTATGGATGGAAAGGGAATCGTTGATGATATATTAGCAACAAACATAAAAGAATTTAAGAGACACGAGGATTTAATTGAGATATTATATGAACAGGCAATGAAAATGGTTGATAGACAGATGAAGGCAGTAATTCCTGCATTAAAAACAGAGTTCTTAGAAAATGGGATTATATTGAATACTTTAGATGTAGAGAAGTATGCTCATAAATTTACCTTCCCACCACCAGGAAAAACAACAGGATTTGCTCATGACTATATGGTACAGAAGTATGGTGAAGACAAGCCAATTATAACATTATCCTATGGTCCTGACTTTGGAGTTGTTAGAGCAACAGACGCAGTTCATGAAAAATACAACTTTAATTTAAACTTAATAGTTGAGCAGTTAATGGAAGAGATTCCTGAAGCATCTTTAGATGGAGGAGGGCATGAGTGTGCAGGTAGTTTAAAATTTGTGGAGGGGTTGAGAGATAAAGTAATTAGTAGATTTATAGAAATTATTAGAAATATGAAGCCAAAAGAGTAAATTAAAAACTTTTTTATTTAGCTCTATTTATTGATTTAATTGAATATTCAGTTTTTAAAGTCTTTTACTCATTTCATATAAAAAGATTGATAAATTCCCCAATGCTCCAATTTCATTTTCTACAATGTATCTTCCTAAACCCTTCTCTAATTCTAACTGTGTAAATCCTGTTGATGCTCCACAAAAAACAATTAAATCATTTTTTCCAACTTCGTCAAAATTTAGTTTTTCTTCACAAATATTTTTATTTCCTATTAAAAATACTTTTTCTGGTCTTAAAACTTCTATAGCGTCATCCAACTCCTCAAAGAATAAAACATTTTTACCTAATTTATATGCCATCTTGTGCAATGTAGGAACTCCACTTTGTGCCGCTGAAGCAGTAGCCTTTGTTATAACTATTGTATTTATGTCAAACCCATAGGCTATTCTACCAAACTCCTCTACTTGCTTAGCACTGTATGTATTATGTAAGCAGATAAACATTTTTTCACCCAGTTAATTTTTAATTATTTTTTATTTTGTTCTTTTAATTTTCTATATGTTTTTTGATAATTTATTTTTATTACTTTATTTATAAATTTTCCTTAACTACTTGGGCAATTGCTCTACTCAAAGCTACAGGAACACTCTCTCCAATCTGATTATAGCAACTTCTTATACCTCCAGCAAATAGATGATAGTCAGGATAACTCATTAATCTCGCTTGTTCTCTTGGTGTTAATAATCTATCTTCATAAGGATGTATAAAAAATCTCTTACCCATAACAGTTTCAGATAATTTAAGAGGATGCAATCTTATATAATTACCTAACCTTCTATTAGCCCCTTTGAAATATATAAAAGCATCTCCCCAACTTAACTTGTGAACTCTCTTTCTAAACCTTGCTGGTAAAGCTGCAAATTCGTGATTAGGAACATCTCTACCTTTATACATTAAATCTCCTATAGCCTCAATAACGGGAACTGGTTCTTTCTTTTCAGGATTAATTTCTATATTTGATACGAAAACTCTTCTTCTGACAGATGGATTTCCATAATCTTCAGCTTTTAAGATATTGAAATATACATTCTCATAGCCAATGTCTCTAAACTCCTTTATTATTTCTCCTCTAACTTCTTTAATTCCAGGAACATTTTCCATAACAAATATTTTTGGTTGTAAATCTCCAACGATTCTTATAAACTCTAAAACTAACCTTCCAGTTTCATCTTTATACAATCTATCATAGGGATTTTTTTCTCTCTTTGGATTAGCCCCTGTATATCCTTCACAGGGAGGTCCTCCAATAATAACATCTACTTTTTTATTTTTACAGAATTTTTTTATATCTATGGAATGTATTTCTTTAATGTCATCGTTAATAACTACTGGATTTAATTTTTCAGTTTTTTCGTTTAATGTTCCCAATCTTCTTAACCACTTTATGTCTTCCTCTTCAAAAGGAAATTTGAATGGGTAACTTCCTACATAACCTTTTAATTCCTTTAATCTATATTCTCCATCTCTAACTTTTTCATATATCTCTCCATTAAAGTTTAATGCATAGGAAAAGGCAGCATCTTCATTTAACTCAATAGCCACTAATGGTTCAAAACCTTCCTCTACAAAACCTCTCGAAAATCCCCCACATCCACAAAATAAGTCTATAAATTTCAACCTTATCACCAATAATAAATATTATTTTTTGTTATTATAAAGAATAACTAAATAAAAATTAACAAAATCAACAAAATAAAACAAAGAATAATATCTTAACTTAAATTAATTAAAAGTAAAATAGAAGAAAATTTATTCTTTAGCCTCTTGAGCTCTCTTTAACTCTGCTTTCATATCTTGATATACTTTAGTCCACTTTAATTTTCTTGGGTTTCTTCCCATTCTATAACTTTTTTCACACTTTGATGAGCAGAAATATAATACTGTTCCATCTTTCTCTACAACCATTTTTCCTTTTCCAGGCTCAATTTCATATCCACAGAAACTGCAAACTCTCCACTCTGGCATAGTTCTTCACCTTAAAATTAATTTTTTAATGTTTTATCTTTTTCTGTCTAATGGTCTTGCTTCTCTTTCTGTTTCTCTTAACATAATTATATCTCCTACTTTTACAGGACCTTTAACGTTTCTAACTAAAACTCTACCAGCGTCTTTTCCACCTAAAATTTTACATCTAACTTGGATAATCCCTCCAGTAACTCCTGTTCTACCAATTACTTCAATAACTTCAGCTGCTACTGCCTCTTTATATACAAATTCGTCTTCCATCCTCATCACCTAATAATAAAAATTTTTGCAATGTTAGTATATTTATATCTTAAAAGAAAATTTAAAGGTTTAATATAAAAAATCTATAAAAAAGTGATAATTCATACTTTTTTATTTTTTTAACTTTATATCATCGTGTTTTTATTGTTTTAAAGCATTTATTTTTTCAATTAGCGCTTTAAATTCTTCTGGATCTCCTTCGTTGATAATAGCCACTGACGAAGCTGCAACTTCCAATCCAGCAGCTTTACCTAAATCTTGTTTTGATGCTACATAAGCATAAGGAATTCCTTTTTCTTCACATAAGTATGGTAAATGAGCAACAACTTCTTCTGGTTTAACATCTTCAGCGATTATAACTAATTTTGCAATTCCTCTCTCTACAGCTTTAGTTACTTCATTTGCTCCTTTTTTGATTTTTTGAGCTTTTGCTACAGCGTCTAATAATTCTTTTTGAATTTCTTCTGGAACTTTAAACTTTACATAAACTGCCATATTTTCGACCTCCTTCATCTTTTTATTTTTCAGTCATTGGTTAAGAAGGTATAACAACTTAATTATTTTTAGTATATAAAACTTTTGGATTTATAAAATTCTTTCAATTGGCACTATTAATATATCTCTTGCTCCTAAGGCGTTAAGTTTAGGAACTAAATTAAATATTTCATCTTCATTAACAACTGCGTGAATAGCCACCATATTATCGTCAGATAAAACCTTCGCCACTGTAGGGCCACTCATTCCAGGAATTAACTTTTTTATTTCTTCAACTTTATCCTTAGGAGCGTTCATCATAATTAATCTCTTAGTCTCTGCAAATAATGCACTTTTTATCGCTAATACAATTTTATTTATTTTATCTCTCTTTTCTTTATCTTTTAGACTATTTTTATTTGCTATTAACCTTGTAGTTGATGATACAATTTCTTCAATAACCTTTAATCTATTTAACTTTAATGTGGTTCCTGTAGATGTTAAATCACTTATTATATCCGCTACTCCTATAAATGGGGCTATCTCTGTGGCTCCACTAAGTTCAATAATTTCAACTTTTTTATTTAATTTTTCAAAAAATTTTCTTGTTAAATTTGGAAATTCTGTTGCCACTCTCATTCCATCCTTTATATCATCAACACTATTAATATTTGAGTCTTCTGGAGCGGCTAAAACTAATTTTGCAAATCCAAAACCAAAATCTAATAAAAACTCAACCTTATCTTCTACATTTCTCTCTAAGACTAAGTCATATCCAGTAACACCAACATCAGCAACGCCGTCAGCAACGAATTCTGGAATATCTCTTGCTCTTGCAAACATTACTTTAATATCCTCATCTACTGTATTTGCAAATAAACTTCTACCTTGAACAGTAATTTTTAAACCTGCCTTTTCTAAGACCTTCATAACTGGTTCTGAAATCCTTCCCTTATTTGGTAAAGCAAACATTATCATTTTATCACATATGAAGATTTTATCTTTTTTTTAACTTATTTTTTATTTTTAATCTTTTTCTTTGGATTTCTTTTTTTATTTCTTCTCCACTTGCTCTAAGTAGATTTGAGACACTTCTTGGTATTTTCCCATTGTCAGATAATACCTTTGCTATAATGGTTGAAAGTAAAAATATCGCATATATATGCTCAGCCTTGGTTCTATGAATGTGATGGGGATATATATTTAAGTCATCATACTCTTTAAATTCATCATTACTACAGCTATATTTTTTTTCAATGTATTTTCTTAAATAAACAAGTAGTTGATGTAACTGAATAAGTTCATCTTTATGCATTTAAATCACCAAAAGAGATAATTCTCAAGTTTGCTGGCTTTTTTATTATTTTGGCATCATTACAAAAAATTAAGTTAGTCTTTTCATATAAAATATCTACTAACTTTTGATTAACAGTCCCTTTAATTATAATGGCATCAAATAGGTCATAGTGAGATATATTAGATATCAATTCATTAAGATTTACAACTTTCTCTTCACCATTATAAATTACTAAAACTTCAGAATCTTTTAAATTAATAAATTTCTCATAATATTTTTTATATTTTATAAGTTTTAATGTTTGTGGATATTTTTCTATATCAGAATCTTCTTCTGTTTTTACTGTTGATTGTGCACTGGTAATACTAACATTGATATTATTGTTATTATTTTCAGCAACATATAAAAATTTTTCATATTCAAGTTTATCCTTATTTTTCTCACTACATACTTGTTGGGTTAAAAAATGTTCTACTGGTATTTTGCTTCTTAGACATTTTATTATCTCCTTTTTAGAAAGTTCTTCAACTTCTCTTCCAGGGGGAGCTCTTGCTATAAAATCAACATCACAAACTTGTAGTAATTCTTTTAAAATAAGTTCTCCTCCTCTATCTCCATCAGTGAAAACAGTTACTATCTTTTTCTTACTAAGTTCTATTATGGTTTTAGGAACTGATGTTCCCTCAACCGCTATGACATTTTTAAAACCACATCTTAATAAATTTAAAACATCCGCTCTTCCTTCAACTACGATAATATCGTCAGATATATCAACTGCTGGCCCAGCAGGTAGTTTTTCAGGACCATATTCAATAATTTCTCCCATCCTTACACTTTCTTTAACCTCCTCAACTATTGTATTTATATCTATATTACTCATTAACTGTTTAAGTATATCCTTAGCTCTTCTAACAATATATTCTCTCTTTTTCTTTCTAACATCTTCAATCTCTACTATTCTAACATTTGCCACACAGGGACCAACTCTATCTATTGTCTCCAAGGTAGCTGCCAGTATAGAAGTTTCTATTCTATCTAAACTTGAAGGAACAGTAATTTTAGCAATAGACTTTCCATTTATATTAGTTAATTCCACATCAATCCTTCCTATTCTCCCAGACTTTTGTAATTCTTTTAAATCTAATTCATCTCCTAAAAGTCCCTCTGTTTGTCCAAATATTGCTCCAATAACGTCATGTTTCTCAACATAACCATCAGCAATAAGTTCAGCATGAATTATATACTTAGTAGTCCCCAAATTATTCATAATCATCACCAGTAATAATTTTGAATCTCACCAATGAATAGTAATCTCTCAATGATATTAATAAAACAAATCAAAGTATAAAAAATTATTTTTATGTGTATAAGTGTTACTAAATTTAAGAAAATTAAATAAGTTTTATAAGATGTTTTAGGACACTATTATAGTCTATTATGCTAATAAACGACTAAAAATATTTTAATATTAGTTTGGTTACATTTTATCTCCAAAAATTTTTATATATTTCAATCTTATGACCGAAAAGTATATATAGTAGTTCTGCGTATGTTATTCTTGCTTACAACCGCTCAAATGAGCGGCCTTGGTGTAGCCTGGTAACACACGGGCCTGCCACGCCCGGACCCCGGGTTCAAATCCCGGAGGCCGCACCACTGAATTTGAGTGGCTACTAATAAGCGCCGGTGGTGTAGCCTGGTATCACTCTGGCCTTCCAAGCCAGCAACCCGGGTTCAAATCCCGGCCGGCGCACCATTTTTTATTTTTGAACAATATATTTATAGAATTAAATTAACAAATTAACTTTTTTAATTCTTTGTGAGATTATGAGGGTCAATTTAAAACTTAAATTAGACATTCCAAAAGAAGTTTGTAAAAGTTTAGAGGTTGATAACTATATTAAAGATGATATTACGATTAAATTACAATGTGAAAAAGAGCCAATATTATATGTTAAAACACGCTCTATAGGTTCTTTAAAGTCAATTTTAGATGATTTTTTTAGATGTTTAGATGCCAGTATAAAAACTTATGATTTAACAAAAAAGGATAAAGATGAAAAATTTGTAATAAGAAATGTAACTAAGGATGATTTGGAAAACTTTCTTAATTTGTACTTTAAAGCATATAGAGGTTTTGATAAATACTATTATAAGACAAGAAGATGGGCCAAGTGGTATTTTAAGTGGTTAATGAAAAGAGATAAGGATGGATTTTTTGTCTGTGAAATTAACAATAAACCAGTTGGATTTATAGGTTGTGATTGTAATTGGATTAGTAATATAGAGAAAAGAGATGTGGCTGAAATCCACGAGATATTTGTAGATCCAGATTACAGAGGTAGAGGAATAGGTAAATTGTTAATGAACAAGGCAATAGAATATGCTAAAAAAAGAGGAAAAGATTTAGTTGAACTATGGGTTGGGGTAGAAAATAAAAATGCAAGAGAATTTTACAAAAAATTAGGATTTGAAGAAAAAGAAGTGGTTAAAGATTGGCTAAGAATGATAAAAAAGTTGTAAATGATTGTAATAATTA
>JALVUY010000084.1 GCA_027023665.1 Methanocaldococcaceae archaeon | reverse complement strand
ATTTATAGATAGATATTACTATACCTTAACTATCCTATCCTAATTAAACTTTAAATAATTAAGAATGAGGTGATATAATGGCAGTAACAATAAACTACGATTTATGTAAAGGACCAGAGTGTGCAGAGTGCGTAAATAACTGCCCAATGGAAGTTTTTGAAATTCAGGGAGATAAGGTAGTAGTTGCAAGAGAAGAAGATTGCACATACTGTGGAGTCTGTGAAGATGTTTGTCCTACAGGAGCAGTAAAAGTTGAACCAGAATAAAATAAACAATAAAGAAACATAATATAATGGAATAGGAATATTTAAAATCTCTAAATTAAAATTAAATTATTAAAAATAATATGTTATTTTTATTCTTCCATTTCCTTTAAAGCGTTAAATAGTTCTTCCCATGCTTCTAAACTTAATTTTGCATCTTCTTCACTTAAAACCTCTAAGGCATAACCAGTGTGGATTAAAATATAATCTCCTATTTTAACTTCTTTATCTAATAATGTTAATTTTGCTTTTTGTCTAACTCCTTTATATTCTGCTATTGCATATTTCTCTCCATCCTCTTCTATTATCTCTACAACTTTACAGGGAATAGCCAAACACATAATTCATCACCATAAAAATTTAAACTCTATAATTATTTTCCTATAAAGAATATAAAATTATGCTTATGAAATTTTTTATTTAAAGTATTAATCAAAAATGGATGTGATCTTTTAAAACAAATGGTAGAATAACCATTCCATGCCTAATTAATTTACTTACAAATACTGCAATCATATATCTTTCAAATGGCATTTTAAAGATACCACAAATCCAACATATAACTTCAAAAGGAATTGGTGTGAAACTTACAACTATAACCCCAAGAATTCCCCACTTTTTTAAATATACAGTTCCTTTTTCTATTTTCTCCTCTTCAAATAATTTTAACAGTAACTTTTTTCCATACTTTATTGCAAGATAATAAGTAACTACTGCCCCAAGGTTGCAAGCAACTGTTGATATAATCCAAACTAATTTCCAATCTAATCCAGCCAATAAACCTGCGACAATAAATATCTCTGTTGGAAAAGGTTGAAATATTGGCTCAGAAAATCCTACCAAGAAAATACCAAAATACCCATATTCCTTTATAAGGTTTAATAGAAATTCTTTAAATATCTCAAAGTTAATCATATCTATCGCCAAAGATTTTTAATCATTCCACATAATTATATAATTCCCAATTATATAAACCTCTAAAAATATCAAAGTTCTAATTTAAATATTATAGTTGTGGAGGGATAATTATGAAGATTAAACCAGAATGTGCTATCTGTATAATTAGGCAAGTTGTTGAAGCGGTTAAAGAAATAACAGATGATGAAAAAGAGCAATTTAGATTGATAAAGGATACTATGGGAGTTATTAAAGAAGTTTATGGAAAAAATGCTGTCCCAGCGTGGATGGGAACTGTTGTTCATAGGCATTTAAAAAAAATTAGCAATACTGAAGACCCTTATAAAAATTTAAAAGAAAAAGCAAATAATATTGCATTAAAATATTTAGACAAAGTTAGAGAATTGTGTAATGATAACAACGATTTAGAAAGATTAAGAAAAAAAGTCTTAGCTACAATTGCGGGTAATGTTATCGACTTTGGAGCATACAGCACTGGAATAAATATTGAAAAGTTAATTGAAGACACATTAAATAAAGAACTAAAAATAGACAACAGTAGAGAATTATTAGAGGACTTAAAAAATGAAAATATAAAAAAAGTTTTATATGTATGTGACAATGCAGGGGAAATAATTTTTGACAGAATTTTAATAGAAGAAATTCTTAAATATAATAAAGAAGTTGTTGCAGTTGTTAAAGGGAAACCAATTTTAAACGATGCTACCTTAGAGGATGCAAAGATAGCAAATATTGATAAAATATGTAGAGTAATAACTACTGGATCTGATATAATTGGAATAATATTAGAGGAATGTTCAGAAGAATTTTTAGAAGAGTTTAGAAGTGCTGATTTAATAATTGCAAAGGGTATGGGAAATTATGAAAGTTTAACAGAATATGAAAATGAAATAGATAAGCCAATTTATTATATATTAAAGGCAAAATGTAAGCCAGTTGCTGAAAATATAGGAGTTAATGTTGGAGATAATATACTATTAAAAAGATAAAAAACTTACATAATAATAAAAAAAGGTGAATAAACAATGGTTACATACAAAGACGCTGGAGTAGATATTTTATACGAAGATAAAATAATTAGGGCTTTAGTTTCACAGATAAAATTTAAGAGAAGTGATCTAAAACCAGCTGAGTTAGGACTACATTACGCTGGGGCTGTTGAATTTTTAGACTATTATTTGGTTTTATCTACTGATGGTGTGGGAAGTAAGATGATAGTGGCTGAAATGGCTAATAAATTTGATACTGTAGGAATAGATATGATTGCTATGAATGTAAATGATGCTATATGTATAGGGGCGGAACCTATAGCCTTGGTAGATTACTTAGCAGTGGGACATATAACTGAAGAGATTGCTGAGCAAATTGGTAAGGGTTTGAATGAGGGTGCGAAAGAGGCAAATATAAACATAGTTGGAGGAGAAACAGCTACACTACCAGACATGATTAAAGGAATTGATTTAGCAGGAACTGTTTTGGCAATAGTTAAAAAAGATGAAATTATCACAGGAAAAGATGTTAAACCGGGAGATGTAATTGTTGGATTGAGAAGTTCTGGAATTCATAGTAATGGTTTATCATTGGCGAGAAAGGTATTTTTTGAAATTGCTAAGTTAGATGTTTTTGATAAACTATCTTATGGAAAGACAGTTGCTGAAGAACTTTTAACACCAACAAGAATTTATGTAAAGCCAATCTTAGAAATGGTTAGAGATAAAGATATAAACATTAAAGGATTAGCACATATTACAGGAGGTAGCTTTAGAAAACTCAAAAGATTGAATAACAATGTTACATACTATATTGACAATCTTCCAGAGCCATTACCAATATTTAAAGAAATTCAAAGATTGGGTAATGTAAGTGACGAAGAAATGTTTAGAACATTCAATATGGGAATTGGTTTTTGTGTAATTGTTGATGAAGAAGATGCAAATAAAGTTATAAAAATCTCTGACAAGTATAATATCCCTGCTCAAATAATTGGGAGAGTTGTTGATAGTTTAGAAATTAATGGAAATAAAATTGTAGGAAAGTCAGTAGTTAAATACAAAGATAAATATATTATATTAGGTTAAATAACCTAAACAT